>JBBSPH010000140.1:0-6738 GCA_038258985.1 Flavobacteriales bacterium | reverse complement strand
TGAATCGTAGTCCCAATGTTCCCACAAATCCACCACCACCGTAACCACCTTGCAGCTCGATCTGGCTGGCGCCTGCCTCTTCCACTTCGTATTCAACATCCACGGTTCCATCTTGTTGGGATGGATTGAGTATACGCGGATTGATTTTCTCTGCATTGAAGAAGCCCAATTGACCCAATTCCCTGATAGAGTTAATGATCGCTTGTTTAGAATATTTATCACCTGGGTTGGTACGTATATTACGGTAGATCACATGGTCATTGGTTCTAGTGTTTCCCGTGACTGAAATATTATTGAAATAAGCAATGTTGTCCTCTACGATACGGATCTCAAAATCGATGGTGTCGTTCTCCACTCGTGTTTCTACCGCATTAATTCTGGAGAATAAATAACCATTGTTTTGATATTCATTCTCAAGGCTGCGGGCATCTGGATCTGTAGGGTCTGCCACTTGCTTGTCAAAGGCAATACCATTGTATACATCACCTTTTTCAACAGCGAGTATACGCTGCAAATAATCGTCAGAATATGCGGTATTCCCAATAAATTTGATATCACCGAAGTAGTACCTGTTTCCTTCTTCTACCTTGATGTTAACAGCCACATTACTTTCATCTAGATTGAGTAAGGTATCTGAAACTACTCGTGCATCCCTAAAACCATTTTCTTTATACTTGTTGACAACAGATTTCAGGTCTTCCTGATACTTTGCTTCTACATATTTTGAACGTTTAAGGATATTGATAATACTTTTCTGTTTCGTATTCTTCATCGCCTTACGCAACTTCTTGT
The DNA here is from genome assembly GCA_038258985.1 of Flavobacteriales bacterium. Taxonomy (GTDB): domain Bacteria; phylum Bacteroidota; class Bacteroidia; order Flavobacteriales; family Flavobacteriaceae; genus Nonlabens. The sequence continues at coordinate 5,946 of JBBSPH010000140.1, read as the reverse complement.
CAGAAAGCTGCTCGTTTCCTTCAAATGCTATTTCTTTTACTTTTACTTTTTCACCTTTATTGACCTCGATTTTCATGTCAACAAAGTTGTTGCCCAACGTATCCTCAATGGCTTTTGTACGCACAAGTGCGTCTGCATTTAGAAAACCTTTGTCCATGTATTTCTTTTCCACAAAGTTACGTGTGGTGGTAACTAGGTTCTCATTGACCTTTGTGCCTTTGGTAAGATTTAGTTCTTTCAAAAGATCTTTTTTCTGACCTTTTTTAATTCCATCAATCTCAATCTGATTCAGAGTTGGAATATCGGTGATGAAAAACTCTAGATCAATGGTGTCGATGACATCATCATTGGGATCACCCTTGATGCCCACAGCATACACGCGCACATCACTAAAAATCTTGAGGTTCCAGAGATCTTTAGTCGCCTTGCTCAATCGCTCTCCAGGAACATAAATACGTTCTCCTTTTTTAAGGCCTGTAAACGCAACGACAGTGTTGAGGTTGTACTTTTCAGTTCCCTTTAAAGAAATGTCTCCTAAAATATATTCCTTAGCATCTCCTATGGGAATATCGGTAGGTTTCTGTGCGTAGGAAAAACCACCTACTGTTATTGCTATTACTAAAAGTAGCTTATGTGCCAACTGTCTTGTCATGTGTTATAATTGTTCACTCGTTTTACCAAATCGTCTTTCCCGGTTTTGGTAGTTTTTTAATGCCTCCAGCATATCCTCCCTGCGGAAATCTGGCCATAAAACATCTGTAAAATAAAGTTCTGAATAGGCAATTTGCCACAACAAAAAATTGCTGATTCTATGCTCGCCACTGGTGCGTATCATTAAATCAACATCGGGCATATCTTTGGTAAAAAGGTGGTTAGTAATGGTGGATTCTTGAATGTCTTCCAGTTCTAGATCACCTTTGACTACAGCTTCTGCGATAAGTTTAACTGCCGTTGTCAGCTCCTCGCGGGAACCATAACTCAACGCCAGTGTCAGGTTCATTTTGTTGTTGTCCTTGGTCAGTTCTATGACTTCTTTTAATTCTCTCTGCGCTTTTTCTGGCAGTTGATTTAGGGAGCCTACCGCTTTTAAAGAAATTCCATTTTTTTGGAGAGTTGGTAATTCCTTGCGCAAGCTCGATACCAGCAATTTCATCAACGTATCCACCTCGATTTTCGGTCGTTTCCAATTCTCAGTACTAAAAGCATAGAGCGTTAAGTATTTAATTCCTAACTCGGCACAGGTTTCTACGGTTTGTTTTACAGCCTTGGTGCCCTTTTCATGACCGCGTACCCGCAGTAGTCCTTGTTTTTTTGCCCAGCGACCATTACCGTCCATAATAACGGCGATGTGCAGTGGTAAACGATCTGGATCAAGTAGGTTTTCCTCCATATCTAAAAATTACAGTAACAAGGCTTACGGCCGAAGGTATACGTCAATGTGATGCCACTAAATACGTACCAGTCGTTATTGTTTTTATTGCCAAATTTCAAATCCTGCCTATCCTCTAATTCTCCCGTAGGGTTGCTCCCATCTAGGTTGTCCGTAAATGTATATCGCGCCCCAATCTCTGCGCCTAGAATCAAATGATCAGTGATATTTGACTTTACGCCTAGGATAAATGGAATTGCAAAATCGATCTTGCGGCTGTATTGTTCCAAATCTCCATTATCCTTCAATGCCTCAGTTCCATAGCTGAAAGCACTTACTCCCGTATACATATAAGGTGTGATGTGCTGTTTCCCAGAATAAAGCTCCCATTCCCAAAAGGTATATTCCAGTCCTACTGATGCTTCTAAAAAATTATACTCATAACTCAACCCACGCAACTCCCTTGACCGATCATCACTCTTTTCATCACCACCACTCAATTGACTGTAAATCAAACTTGCCCGGAAACTATGCCTGTCGCTGCGGTTCCATTTTACAATACCGCCTATGGCGAGGTCTGATGGGCTTATATAGTTGGTACTACCCACATCTCCTATGACGTTTGACCCTCCTGCCCACAAACCAATCTCATAGGTTTGCGCTTTCGCGAAAGCGAAAACAAAACAGGTTAAGAACAAAGCGATAAAACGCATGGATTTTTTTAAAACGTGCAAATATAACAATTCTCACTAGGCGGCATGCGGATTACTGCCGCATTGTGCTCAGTGATAAAACAATGGGATGGCCAAATTATTGTCTAGTTGCGTTTATCTTCTCCCCACAGGAGTTTATGGCGTAGGGTTTTGATAAAACTTTTGTCGGTAAGTTCAATCAGGTCAATGGTAAAGTCGGCTTTTTTCAGGGTAATTTCAGTGCCATCTGGGTAAGAGGCGATGCGATTGTCGAGTGATGCAAGAAACTCATCCTCGCGACCTATTACCTTTACCTTTATGGTGGTGTGGTCTGGAATGACAAGCGGTCTTGCATTAAGGTTGTGTGGTGCGATGGGAGTGATAACAAAAGCCTCGGTCTGCGGTGAAATAACCGGTCCGCCACAACTCAAGCTATACCCGGTAGATCCCGTCGGTGTGGAGATTATTAAACCATCTGCCCAATAAGAGGTGAGCAGCTCATCATTCAAATGTGTCTCAATTTGTACCATCGATGTGGTATTCATGCGGCTTACCGTGACTTCATTCAATGCAAAATTATTGGGCGGCAAGTGGTTCTCCTCATGATTCGAGGTAGCTGTAATTAACGTACGCTTGGAAAGATGGTAATTGCCGGCAATGACGTGCTGGACTACTTTATCGACCTCATCTTGCTGTACGGTGGCTAGAAAGCCCAGTCGTCCAGTATTAATACCTAAAATAGGTATATTCAATTGACCTATAAAAGCCACGGCCCTCAAGATTGTTCCATCACCACCTATGCTGACCAACATGTCAAAATCATTGTCCAGCTGCTTGAAAATGGAGACATTTTTAGGTAACTCTATTCCCTGCAGCATCTCAAAGAATTTTGCCTCTATAAACACCTGACAGGATTCCTTAACGAAAGCCTCAGTAATAGATTGCACTGTTTCCAATGCTTCCCTATCATGAATATATTGGCCGTATATGGCAATCTTCTTCATTATATATTAAGGTATTTATCCAGGTAGTCAGACCGCTCTTTTAAGGCGTCTAGATAGGAATCATCTTCTGCAGCGCTTAATACATCATAGCTATATCGCCTAAATGTTTGTAGGACTGCATTCACATTGTCTGGACTAATTTTTAAGGTGACCTCAGTCATTCCATTTTTATAGTTGCTCACAAAAAAGCCGAAGATCCGAGCATCATTGGATTCCACGATCTGCGCGATCTCGCTAAAACTGTAATCGGTCGTCCCCTTTTGCACTACAACAACGGCGCCTGATTCATACAGAAACGGCGAGTCATTGAAATGTTGCATGATATCCTTGAGTTCATAGTAACCCAGATAGTTGTTATGATCATCGAGCACTGGCATAACATTGGAATTGTGTTGGGCAAATGCCTCTAGAACGTCTAGCCAGTGGGTTTCTTCCCGCACCATAAAAACATCCAGAGCATACTTTACATCGGTAAGATTCTGCCCGGTTTCAAAACAGTGCGCATCCGTTTCTGACAGGCTGCCTACATAAAACCCGGCATCCACTACAGGAATGTGGGAATAGGGAAGCTGCTGGAAGATCTTAATGGCTTGCTGCATGCCGTCTTGTAATTGCAGTGGCTTAACATCATTGATGATATATTCCGTGATGTTCATGTAGCTATAGATTTACTGCAAATTAATCAATTCCCGCGGGATAGCTTGTGGGCTAAGTTTGTATTTTTGGGAAGGAATAATATAAAGCTATGGCAATTTTAAGTGTAAATATCAATAAAATAGCAACGTTGCGTAACTCGCGTGGCGGGAACGTACCTGACCTATTAAAAGTGGCTATGGATCTAGAAAGGTTTGGTGCACAAGGCATCACGATCCACCCGCGGCCAGATGAGCGACACATACGGTATCAGGACGCCCGTGATCTCAAACAAGTTGTGCGTACAGAATTAAACATAGAAGGCAATCCCATTCAAAGCTTCATAGACCTTGTTGATGAAGTAAAGCCTGCGCAGGTCACGCTGGTACCGGACGCTCCCGATGCCATCACTTCTAATGCTGGTTGGAATACCGTTGCGAATGAATCATTCTTAAAAGAGATTGTTGCCCATTTTAAGAACCAGGGAATACGCACCAGTATTTTCGTTGATCCAGTAGAGGCGATGATAGAAGGCGCTGCCAAAACTGGCGTGGATCGCATCGAACTTTATACAGAGGATTATGCGAGTAATTTCTCCAATCAAAGAGAAAAAGCAATCGCTCCTTATATACAGGCGGCGCTTAAGGCAACCCAATTGGGTCTAGGCATCAACGCCGGGCATGATTTGTCCCTTGACAACATTCGATTTTTCAATGAACAGATTGTTGATTTGAAGGAAGTAAGCATAGGCCATGCACTCATTGCAGAAAGTCTTTACTTAGGCTTGGAGAATGTAGTAAATATGTACAAGCACCGCCTCGCATGATCCTACACAGTATAATTCTAGGAGAAGGCAAACCATTTGTGATCCTCCACGGTTTTCTGGGCATGGCAGACAACTGGAAAACCCTGGGAACCCAGTGGAGCGAGAACGGTTTTCAAGTGCATTTGCTTGATCAACGCAACCATGGCCGCAGTTTTCACGAGGATGGCTTTGATTATAACGACATGGCGAGGGATGTGAAAGCCTACTGCGATCACCATAACCTTAATGATATTATTTTGTTAGGACACAGTATGGGCGGTAAGGTCGCGATGCGCTGCGCAGTCCTATTTCCAGGCTTAATCCAGCAATTGATCGTTGCAGACATTGCGCCAAAACCCTACCCGCCGCACCACAGCGATATCATACACGCCCTGCAGACGGTAGATTTGTCAAAGCTGGATTCTCGTAGCGATGCGGACACTGCTTTGGAAAAAGGGATCAAGGATTTCGGGACCCGACAATTTTTATTGAAAAGCTTGCACCGCAAGTCAAAAAACGAGTATGGCTGGCGTTTTAACCTGCCGGCACTTGCCGTTGCGCAGGATCAGGTAGGTACGCATGATGCCATTGAATCACCCATCCAGATCCCGACCTTGTTTATACGTGGTGGCAATTCAGGATATATTCTCGATAGTGATAAAATGTTGATCGAGTTCGCTTTCGCGAAAGCGGAACTACACACCATCAACAATGCGGGACACTGGTTGCATGCAGAGAAACCGGAAGAATTTAACGATCTTGTTATGAATTTCGTAAAATAGAAATACTATGCTTGCATAATAATTACGAAATCGCTTGCGTACTATTAATTTAATATTAAATTTGATCCAATATTACCTCAAAATATTTCCTAAATAATTGAATATGAACAAATTAAAAGTTTTTGCAGTGCTTTGCCTGTTTTCTGCCGCCGCGTATGCCGGTGGGTACCGTGTAAGTACGCAGAGCAACAAGCAGTTAGCGATGGGCCATACCGGTGTTGCCATCGTGAATAGTGCAGATGTGCTCTTCTTCAACCCTGCGGGTTTGGTGCATCTGGAGAACAAATTAAACGTGAGTGTTGGTGGATTCGGTGTGTTTTCTGATGTTAAATATCAGAATGAAAACACAGGTGCATTTGCAGAAACCGATAGTCCTGTTGGGACACCATTTTATGCTTATGCAAGTTATGCGGTAAGCGACAGTTTTGCGGTAGGCCTAGGAATCTATACACCTTATGGAAGTAATGTAACCTGGCCGACAGACTGGGAAGGATCACACCTCGTAAACGAAATCGAGTTGCAAGCGATATTCATTCAACCAACAATTTCTTACCAACTTTTTGAAAATGTAAGTTTGGGAGTAGGTGCAATGATTGCAATAGGATCAGTAGACTTTAATAGAAATGCATCCAGATCATTAACAGATGAGCAAGGTGAGCGT
>JBBSPH010000139.1:0-6743 GCA_038258985.1 Flavobacteriales bacterium | reverse complement strand
TCCTTTATACGAGGCAGAATTTGAAAACAAAAAAACAGATCAAAACTGGTTGTCTAACGTATTAAGAAGATTGCAGTCTAAAGAGTGTACAGATGCTCCTCTTTACATCACGTCAGTAAAGGCGCTTCACGATTTGAACCCAAGTGGTAAAACGGCATATGGTCTTGGTAACATTGCAAAGACAAATACTGAGAAATTGAAATATTGGAATCAGGCACTTGAACTAGGTGTTGACAATGAGTTAGTTTCTAGAATTCACTACAAGAAAGCCATGTTGTTGAAAGATCAAGGACAATATTCTAGCGCTAAAAAAGAATTTATTGCCGCCAATGCTGCAAAACCTTCTTTTGGGATTCCTTTCCTTCAAATTGCTAATATGATAGGAAATAGTGCTAACAACTGTGGTAACACTGTATTTGAAAAAAGAGCAGTGAATTGGATCGCGGCACGTTACGCAAGTAAAGCAGCAGCGGTTGATCCTTCTATTAAAAGTACAGCCGCACAAACAGCAGCTAGTTACAATGGACGTGCTCCACAGAAGAATGATATCTTTATGGCAGAAGGCTACAATTCTGGCCAAACAATTACCATAGGATGTTGGATTGGAGAATCTGTAAGAATACCCTAGTCCATGGCGATTCGCAACATATTAAAAATAACGATCACGGCTCTTGCCGTGATCTGTTTTTTGGCATGTCCCGATAATCTCAAGGAAATTGCTAAAATGAATACGGTTTCCAACCAGCCCAGTAGCGAGGTGGAAAACCTTTTGTTGAAACATACGGACAGCAGCAAACTTAAAGTGACCTTACAAGGAGAATTGATGCTTGACTATTCCAACGATGCTTTCCCATACACAGAGTTCCCAAAAGGCCTTAAAGTTGAGGTTTATGAATCAAAGGAAGATTCTACAAAAAAAACTACCATCACTGCAGACTATGCCGTGATTTTTAATGAAACAGATCTTGTAGATATGACCGGCAATGTGAAAATCGTTGCCGCAGACGGGAATACCTTTTATGGTGAACAACTCTACTGGGACCAGCGTTCCAAATGGATATTTACCGGACAACCCTTCCGTACAGAATTAAACAATAATAACAGAACAACTGGTACCATTCTCGATGCAAATGAAAATTTGACGATCGCATTTGTGCGCTATGCAAATGATACCTTTTATATACAACCAAAAAATGAGTAAGTTTTTTCGCTACTTTGAATACGCCTATCTTGTGTTTGCGATCATCTTTATTGTGACCGGGATTTATGAATTAAACGAATCGCCACAGCGCTCGTATCTAATGTTCGGCATGGCTGGTCTCGCCACTTTTATGTTTTTTTTCAAGCGACGTTTTCGTCGTAGATTTGAAGAGCGTAACAAAAAATAATGCTGGAACAAGTTCTTATTATCATTAGCATGCTCATCCTGAGTGCTTTTTTCTCGGGAATGGAAATTGCCTACGTATCATCCAACAAGATCCATATAGAACTAGAGAAGCGGCAACAGGATTTTATAGGCCGGGTACTGCGCAATCTTACCGCACAACCCTCTAAGTTCATTATCACCATGCTTATAGGTAACAGCGTTGCTCTAGTACTCTATGGTTTTGCGATGGGTGATTTGCTTACTGTTCAAATCACCAACCTATATCCTTCACTTGCAGATAGCGGTTTTCAATTGCTATTGCTACAGACGGTTATATCTACTTTAGTGATACTCCTAACGGCAGAGTTTCTGCCTAAGGTTTTCTTTCAGATCTATGCAAATGAACTGCTTAAGTTTTTTGCGATCCCGGCTTACCTGTTTTATATATTGTTCTGGGCGATATCGTGGTTTTGTATACAACTGTCAGATTTTGTACTCAAGACGTTTTTCAAATCGAACGGTGACGAGATCCAGCTCTCCTTCTCAAAGTTAGAATTGGGAAACTACATTACGGAGCAAATGGAAAGCGCACAGCAACAGGAAGAAGTGGATAGCGAGATCCAGATATTCCAAAATGCGCTCGATTTCGGTGGGCTTAAGGCGCGTGAGGTCATGGTTCCACGGACTGAGATGATATCGGTCCAAGAGATCACAGACATCAAGGATTTGAACAAGAGGTTTGTGGCGACGGGATTGAGTAAAATCTTGATTCACCGACAGACCATTGATGATATAACCGGCTACGTGCATAGTTTTGATCTTTTTAAGGAACCATCGACCATTCAAGATATACGACGTGATGTACTCAACGTACCTGAAACAATGCTGGTGAAAGATGTACTCAAGATACTTATCAAGCGTCACAAAAGCGTCGCCATTGTGCTGGATGAATATGGCGGCACTTCCGGATTGATCACTGTGGAGGATATTGTGGAAGAATTATTCGGTGAGATTGAGGACGAGCATGACTCTGACCTATTGATCGAGACCCAGCTTTCTGAAAAATCCTTCAAATTAAGCGCGCGATTAGAAGTAGATTATGTCAATGAGCGATTCAAGCTAGATCTTCCGGAAAATGAGCAATATGAGACTCTAGGTGGTTTGATCGTTCATGAAACCGAAAATATCCCTGCAGAAATGGATGAGGTCATCATTGAAAACTACAGCTTCAAGATTCTTGAGAAATCAAATAACAAAATCGATCTCGTTGAGCTAACTATACTAGACGAGGAATAGCTCCACGCTCTGTCTGCCGTTCGGTTGTACCGTCATTTGTTGGTGAAGCTATGGGCAGTTCGCTTTCGCGAAAGCGAAACACAACACAAACCCACCGCAATTAGCGGGATTTGAGCAAATTATATCCCGACAAATAGCCAGCTTCCCGCTTCCATAATTAAGCGGAAAACACTATTTTCGCCACCTTTAAAATTTAAATAGAACAGAATGGCCATTTTAGGTAAAATCAGGTCTCAGGGATTGTTCCTGATCATCATTATTGCACTTGCGCTTTTTGCGTTTATTATAGGCGACTTGATACGTCAAGGGAGTTTCACCAGTGACGATCAGAACGTTGTGGGTTATGTGGGAGATACAGAAATCGACCGTCAGGATTTCAGCCGCCAGGTGGAAGCTACCATGAATCAACGTGCGGGAATGTCCAGTATACAAGCGGCAAACGCGGTATGGGAACAACAAGTGCGTGATGCAGTATTGCGTGAGCAGATTGAAGCTGCCGGTATCCAGGTAACTGATGCCCAGGTGTCAGAATACATGAAGGCTGCTTACTCCAGGTTTCCACAGTTTCAGGATGAAAATGGACAATTCTCCGATGCGCTTTTTGCACAATATGTAAATCAGGCCGCTACCCAAAATCCACAGGGATGGCAACAGGACCTTGACAATGCTGCTAACCAGGTGCGTCAACAAAAATTGTTTGCTCTACTTAAAAGCGGTGTAATTGGAACCACAACGGACGGTGAATTTGCCTACCGTCTAGAAAATGACAAACGTGATTTTCAATATGTGAATATCCCCTACTCTTCTATTCCAGATGCAGATGTCGAGATCACAAAATCAGACATTCAATCCTATATCAAGGATCACGAGAAGCAATTTCAGGCAGACGCAAGCCGTGACATCCAGTTTGTATTATTTGAAGACAAGGCATCTGATGCAGACATCAAGGCATTAGATACGCAAATGAATGAAATGGTCAATGGCAAGCAAAACCAGTATAACGAGCAGACCAAACAAACGGAAACTTCTCCAGGTTTGAGAACTGCTGGAGATGCTGGCTCTTTCGTTAATGCAAATTCAGACCTTCCCTATACTGGACGCTTTACCATGGTATCTAAATTAGACCCGGCAGAACGACAATTGGCAAATCTTGAAGTTGGAGCAATCTCTGCGCCTTACAGCGATGGTGAATTCAATAAAGTTTCTAAGGTAGAAGCCAAAAAGACCATTAATGACAGTATCAAAAACAGACACATCCTTATTTCTTATGCAGGCGCAACGAGAGCGGGTTCTGATGTTACTAGAGATAAAGAAGCTGCTAAAAAATTAGCAGACAGTATTGCCTCTACAATCGGACAGAGCAAAGAGAATTATGATGCTAGATTTACGTATTACACGGACAACGAACCACAAATCCTAGCGCAGGACATTGGTTGGTTTGAGTATTCAAATCCTAACTCGGCTGGCTTTGATCCTGCTTATACGAAGTTCTTACTGGATAACAATTCAGGAAGCGTTGGTGTTGCAGAAAGCGCCTTTGGTTTCCATATCATACGTGTTGATGAGACAGGTGCAGCTGGAGAGGCTATCCAACTAGCAACTGTTGCGAAGAGAGTTGTTTCTTCCAAGACTACTTCTAAAAATCTCTACACACAAACCCAGAAATTTCAACAAGCAGCAAAAAAAGGTGACTTTGAAGCGATTGCCAAAGAATATAAGGTTGAAGCTATGCCGGTAAGAAACCTGAAAGCACTTGATGAAAGTCTTCCTGGAATAAGCAGAAACCGTAGTATAGTTCAATGGGCTTTCGATAACGATCGTGAAACGGGAGACGTAGAACGTTTTGAAACTGCTGAAGGATACGTAGTAGCTCAAGTAACTAAAATTAGCGAAAAAGGATTGATGACTGTAGAAGAAGCTAGCGCTCAAGTTTCACCTATCCTTAGAAACAAGAGAAAAGCAGCCATGATCATGGAGAAAATAAAATCCAATGACATCAACACCATCGCTAGCAGTCAGAAGCAAAGTGTAGAGACAGCATCTGCCGTTAACCGTCAGTCCCCAATAATTGCTGGAGCAGGTCTAGAACCTAAAGTTGTAGGCGCTGCCTTTGGATTGAAACAAGGACAGACCTCAAAAGCAATTGCTGGAAAAGCAGGCGTATTTGTAATAAAAGTAACTGGTATTGATAATGCACCAGACTTAGATAACTATACCAATGATGCTAAATTAGTGGCACAACGTACGGCAAACCAATCAACTTCAGAGTTAGTGGAAGCATTGAAAAAAGCAACAAAAATTGAAGATAAACGAGCAAATTTCTATTAGGATGAACTCGTTGTAAAAATCAAAGCCTCTCCAAATGGAGAGGCTTTTTTATGGATGGCTTTGTAAAATAATGGTCATAAAATTACCTCATCCCAATGGTGAATCTGCTGGTAACCTTTACTCTTAAAATATTCCATATCTTCTAAAGTCCCAGTAACTAGAACATAGTCACCGCCCCACCCGCCTAGGGATTTAATAGCACCAGAATAATCTGGGAATAGTCTTTCTTTTACCGGTGTGATGCCGATTATCTCGCTAATGATTTGTTCATGCTGTTCAATAACCTCCATAAATGCCGCTAGATCGTCCTCAGTTTCCAGAAATTTCTTGGGCATTTCTGTGAGTATATTGCGATAGGCATCGGTAAGTTTGTCGCTGTTGAAATCTGCAATGGAATCCCGGCTATTCTGCTTTTCGTTTAGATAGATTAAAAACAGTTGATCCCTGAACTCAGGTTCATAACTGATAGGGATGATCTGTGGGTCCGCATCGTTATAGTTATAGATGATGGGTGAATCAGCTTTCGCGGAAGCGATATCGTACCCGCTCCCACCAAAACATTCAAACTGTAGTTGGTAGGCATCGCATTGCAACCAACTGGCCACCATCGCAATCAAAGTAGAACTGGTGCCCATACCGGATTGATAGTCAAAATCCAGGCGTGTAGTGGCCGTGAATCCTTGAGCGAAATTCGTTTTATTGATAAGCTTTAAAGCAGTGCGCAGGATTTGAACCAGTTTTTGAGTTACTGGATTTTCTCCTTTGAACCGAGAGTCCGTAAGTTTTTCAACTAAAAACTGGTCTTGGAACCAGATGGTACCATCCGCATTATAACTTATCCATTCTATAATTTCATTCTTCGTGGGTTTGATTTCCAATCGCTGATCGAGCTTTAAGGGAATGGCAAGCGCATCTACATTGTCCAGCACGGCATACTCACCAGTCAACAGGAATTTGCCGTGTGCGGAAAAATTGGCTTTTGAAACTTTGATATGACCAGCGTCCATTAGCGTAATTTTTGCAGGGAATCCCTTAATCCAGAAAAGCTAGGCGTCTTGTCCGCAAACTCCAAACGTAGCGTTTGTTTCTCTTCAGCGGTCGCTCCTATTTGTTCTAGCATATTGGTCAGGTGCATTTTCATGTGTCCAGCTTGAATACCAGAAGTGACAAGAGAATGCAGCGCGGCAAAATTTTGCGCAAGACCACAAACGGCGGTAATTGCCATCAATTCCCTGGCATCTGGATTGCCCATAATTTGGAGGGACAATTTTGCGAGCGGATGCAGTGATGTCAAACCACCTACCGTACCTAAAGCCAGCGGGAAATCTGCTTCAAAAATAAATTGATCGTGCTCTACCCTAGCCCTTGTCAAACTGCGGTATTGCCCATCACGAGCGGCATAGGCATGAACGCCAGCTTCTACTGCCCTAAAGTCGTTACCAGTTGCTAAAACTACGCCGTCAATGCCATTCATGATTCCCTTGTTGTGTGTCACGGCACGGTAGGGCTCTACCGTTGCTATCTCGACCGCCTGTACAAATTTGCGGGCAAACTGCTCGCCGCTCACGCCGTTCACTTTCCCAATATCAGCCACAGGACAGGAAACGGAAACATGTACCACACATTCTGGAACGTAGTTACTTAAAATAGACATGACTACCTCTGGTGGAGCGATGGAAAATCCCTGGAATTCTGCCGCCTTTTCCCTAAAACTGGTAGCAATTTGCTCCAGCATGGTATTTATAAAGTTTGC
>JBBSPH010000138.1:0-6750 GCA_038258985.1 Flavobacteriales bacterium | reverse complement strand
TAAAAACAATAAGCCCGTCTAGATGAAGTCTAGACGGGCTTATCAATTATATTTATGAGCACGCAATAATTAGATAACCATAAATCTGAAGACGATAATTAATATCCTTATGTATTGTTGTATTGCAACCACTGTATATTCTCAAGAGAATTTTATCAAATTGCCCGTTGCAAAACTAAGCTGCCCTACGATCATTGTCGAAAATGACATAATCGCAAACTATAGTGTTATTGGAAATCAAAAGGAATTTGTTGATGATGTAAGCGTGTTAAAGGATAAACCAAATAGGGAGGAGAATAAATTTTACAACTTGACTGCGCAAGGTGTTCTCTTTGTTAAATTAAACAGGCAAATCGCCGTCAAAACCCAATCCGAACTAGCTGATTTTTACGGTATTGATTTATCTAACGGGATTTTCGTTGACGGATATTTGTTGGAAAGTCCTGATTATCAAATATCCTCGGAGAGCATAATAGAAGTTCAGGTCATTAAACCTAATCCTGAAAACAAGTTAAAAGGAAATACCATTAATGTATGGACGTTAACTAAAGAGGAAAGAGAACAAGGTTGTGCATGGACTAAGTCAAATTAAAATAGCGGTTTAAATTGGTATAGTTTAATCACATCGCTACCTGCTCAAAAAAGGAGCCTATTTTTTTCTTTCTATCGATCAAGTGAATTTCAATTATCCAGTGCCGCTCGTTGGATTTTGAATCCAGTGCGTTCATGGGAACATGATTTTCTGGATGGATGTAGTTGGTCTTTTCCTCGCCATCCAACTGTTCGTGCGGGAAATGACCTATTAGGTGTCCAGCAATAGGGCCGCCATATTCCCAGCCAGCCTTACTGGCAAGTTCTACACAAAAGGAATAAAGATCTGCACCAGTCATACTGGGTTTTTCCAACAAATGTTGTTGCGCAACATACCACAATCGCTCACTGTCTGCCGCAAGTTTTATCTTGGTGGGATCGTTGCCCACAACATACGTACGGCCATAATCTGCTTCCCAATCTTCTAGTATGGGGCCAAAATCCAAAAACACAATATCATCCTCTTGAACGGTCAAATCTGGTGGATTCTCATCATACGGGTGCAGGGTGTTTTCTCCCGCTCGTACGATACGCTTGTGCCAGTATTTTTTGATGCCGAAAAGCTCATTTGCGAGTTCAAATACCGCGGTGTTGATCTGTTTTTCGGTAGTGCCGGGATAGATGATTTCTCTTTTCTGGATCTCTTCAAACAGGGCTGCTGCCTTTTCTTCGGCAGCTAATAATTGTGTCAAGCTACTCTTCATGCAGTAAAAATACGGTGAAGAAGTTCGCTTTCGCGAAAGCGGAAACGTTAAAATACCGCCAGTTAACATCCTTATGATAGTATTGCTATTATATTCGCGATCAAATAAGTGATAATGGAAAACCTCTTGAAGAATCTGCGTGTGGAGATCAATGAAAAGATCTACATCAAGGATCCCGAGTCTACTGATTTAGGCAAGCGCATCATTCAATACAGCATCCAGTTGATCAATGATATGGGTTTTGAGCAGTTTACCTTCCGGAAACTGGGTCGGGAAATAGGGTCGAATGAGAGTTCCATCTACCGTTATTTTGAAAGCAAACACAAGTTGCTGATCTATCTTACGTCTTGGTACTGGGGTTGGATGGAGTATCAGCTTGTTTTGAAGATCATTCCCGTACAGGATCCTAAAGTGAGGTTGACTACCGCGGTAACCATACTCACCCAAGAAATTGTGCAGGACGTTAATTTTGAACATATTGATGAAGTGGCGTTGAGTCGCATTGTTATCGAGGAGTATGCCAAGTCATTTCTCACCAAAGAAGTGGACCAAGAAAACAAGGATGGTTATTTTTCAATCTATAAGCGACTAGTCAAGCGTCTACAGGCGATGATTGTTGCAGTAAATCCAGCGTATCCCTATTCCACATCATTGAGTAGTACCATAATTGAAGGATCACTACATCAACATTTCTTAAAGAACCATTTCACCGCCTTGACGGATTGTAATGATGAAGTATCGCCCACCGACTATTTTTTACATTTAATAGAAAAAGTTACCACGACACATGGAAGATAAAAAAAACATCCTGACGGCATGGCAACGCCTAACGCGCATGCTGGAGATGGACAAAAGAGACGTTTACCAGATTTTTTATTACGCCATTTTTGCAGGGTTGGTAGGGCTATCCCTACCACTGGGAATTCAGGCCATTATCAACTTGATCCAGGGGGCGCAGATTACCAGCTCATGGATCCTTTTAGTGGTATTGGTAACGCTGGGCGTGGCTTTTGGCGGTGTTTTGCAATTGATGCAAATACGTATAACAGAAAATATACAGCAAAAGATCTTTACCAGATCTTCATTTGAGTTTACCTACCGGTTTCCAAAATTAAAAATGAGCGAGTTGCGCAATTATTACCCGCCAGAACTTGCCAATCGTTTTTTTGACACACTTACCATCCAGAAAAGTTTGTCCAAGCTATTGGTAGATTTTCCTACGGCACTTTTGCAGATTATTTTTGGTTTGTTGCTGCTGTCGTTCTATCACCCATTCTTTATTGCCTATGGTTTTCTCTTATTAGTTCTGGGATTTATTTTGTTCAAATTCACAGCAGAAAGTGGTCTCAAGACCAGCTTAAAGGAATCAAAAAGTAAATACAAGGTAGCGCACTGGATACAGGAGGTGGCGCGATCCATCATCAGCTTCAAGCTATCTGGAAATACTTCACATGCGGTAGACCGCAATGACACATTAACGGCAGATTACCTCAAAGAAAGAGAGAGCCATTTTAAAGTGTTGATACTACAGGCTTCTCAAATGATAGGCTTTAAGGTGCTGGTGACTGCAGGGTTACTTATAATTGGCGGTTTTCTTGTTTTGAACCAACAGATGAATATTGGTCAATTTGTAGCGGCAGAACTTATTATTCTGATCATCATCGGCGCGGTGGAGAAAATCATTTCGGGATTGGATCCATTTTATGATATGTTGACTTCGTTGGAAAAATTGGGTGAGGTGGTGGATAAGGAACTAGAGCCTTCCACGGGAGCAAAACCTTTTAAGGTCAATGAAAATTTCAGAGTGGAGCTTAAAGATGTCGAGTATACAGTCCCGAATCGTACCTCGCCCATATTGAAAAACATATCTCTAAAAATTAGCGAACATTGTACCATATTGATCAACGGAGCAAATGGTAGCGGTAAATCCTCTTTACTTCAATTGATTGCCGGGATTATTGAACCCACTGCCGGAAACGTATTTTTGAACGATACTAATTTGAGGGGAGTCAATCTCAATTATTACCGATCAAACCTAGGACAGTCCCTTACGGAAGAAACACCGTTTGAGGGTACTTTACGAAACAACATTACATTTGGTGACACGTCCTATCCAGAAGACCAGATTTATTGGGCACTGGAAAAAGTTGGATTGCTGGATTTTCTTAAACAACTGCCACAAGGGCTGGAAACATTGATTTACCCAGAAGGTAAACATATCAGTTATACCGTAGGTAGAAAAATAGTTTTGGCGCGCAGTATCGTACGCAAGCCCAAAATGCTGCTTCTTAAAAATCCGCTGGATCAATTTGAGCCATCAGAAAGCGAACGTATCATGAATTTCTTGACAGATCCATCCAATGGCTGGTCGCTGATAGTAGTGAGTCAAAATAATGCGTGGATAGAGCGTTGCGGCAGGATTGTTACATTAGAGAACGGTAGTATCATTACAGATAAATCCATTTAGGCATGCTCAATATATCTAAAACAAAATTAGAGGACAGACTGGACCTTACCACCTATAAATCTGGTAAAAGTATCCTTAAACGCACCCACTTTGAGTATTTCAATAGGTTCCTATTGGGTTTTGCAATCGTACTGATCATTGTTATTTTTCTCCCTTGGACGCAGACGGTGACGGGCAATGGATTTGTAACCACCCTAACACCAGACCAGCGTCCGCAAACGCTCCAATCACCTATACCAGGAAAGTTGGAGGCATGGTTTGTACGCGAAGGCGACCGGGTAAAAAAGGGAGATACGATTCTTCAAATAAGCGAGGTAAAAAGCGAGTATTTCGACCCGCTACTGGTAGAACGCACGGGCCAGCAGATTGATGCAAAAAGCAACAGCGTGGACGCTTACGGTTTCAAGATAGAACAATTGAATGCTCAGGCGGGTGCATTGGGGACAGAGCGTGGACTCAAATTGCAGCAGGCCCAAAACAAGATCAAGCAGGCGCGGTTCAAGGTGACTAGTGATAGTATCGATTTAAAGGCCGCCCAGACCAATATTGATATTGCACAGCGACAGTTTGAACGTACGGAAACGCTGGAGAATGAGGGTCTAAAGTCTACTGTAGATGTCGAGGAGAAAAGATTAAAACTTCAAGAAACTCAAGCGAAACTAATTTCTCAAGAACAAAAACTGTTGCAAAGCCGCAATGAAATCTTGAATGCACAGATTGAGATAAGTCGCATCCAGCAGGAGTATGCAGATAAAATTGCAAAGGCGCGCAGTGACCGTTATAGCGCAGAATCTGCACAGCTAGATGTGGAAGCACAGGTGAGCAAGCTGGAAAACGACCGTACCAATTATACGATACGTAGCGGGATGTTGTTCATAACGGCACCACAGGATGGCTACATCAACAAGGCGATCAAATCTGGAATAGGCGAGACGTTTAAGGAAGGTGAACCGTTAGTAAACATCATGCCGACCAATTATGACCTTGCCGTGGAAACATTTGTAGAACCGCTAGACCTACCATTATTGCATGTGGGAGAAAAGGTACGCGTTCAGTTTGATGGGTGGCCTGCGATCGTTTTTTCTGGCTGGCCCAATGCGAGTTATGGAACCTATGGTGCGCAAATCGTGGCCGTGGAGACATTTATAAGTACCAATGGTAAATACCGCGTGCTCTTAGCCCCAGACCCAGATGAGGGGTACGATTGGCCAGAGGCATTGCGTGCCGGTTCTGGCGCCTATTCCATCGCCTTATTGGACGATGTACCGGTATGGTATGAGTTATGGAGAAAGTTAAATGGCTTCCCTCCAGATTATTACATTCCCAAAACTACGGTCGATGAGAAGAAGAAATAGTCAATTAAACCTATTTATCCTATTCTTTCTGTTGTTTGCAATAGGGGTTGTGGGGAGTCCGCTTTCGCGAAAGCAGACTGTCGCACCAGCCATTGAATTACAGGATCAAGATAGCACCGTACTGGGTTTTCAAGAATTTTTAGGGTATGTGAAACGTCATCATCCCATCGCAAAACAGGCAGATTTATTGATTGCCGAAGGTCAGGCAAACCTCTTGAGGGCGCAAGGTGGTTTTGATCCTAAAATTGAGGTTGATTACCGCCGCAAGGATTTTAAGGGAACGGAATATTATGATGAACTATCGGGTGTATTTAAAATTCCAACGTGGTATGGAGTAGAATTCAAGGCGGGAGCAGAGCGCAATGAGGGCGAGTTTCTAGATCCATCGTTGACCGTTCCAGAAGATGGACTTTTTAGCGCTGGTGTTAAGGTAAATGTACTGCAGGGAATGTGGATCAATGATCGCATGGCGACCTTGCGCAAGGCGAGATTATTTGAAAAGCAAACCATTGCAGAGCGCACCCTTGCAGCAAATGATATCCTATACCAAGCTTCACTGGCATACTTTGATTGGTGGAAAGCAGTGCAGGAAGTAAAGGTCTACGCCGAGATTCTGGAGGCAGCCAGACTACGCGAGCGCGGTATAATCATTAGTGCAAGAGAAGGAGATAAAGCAGCAATTGATACCGTTGAGGCTGGAATCGCTACGCAGACCAGACTCTTGGGATTGGAACAGGCGCGAGTAGATGAGGTTAAGAATAGGTTGCAATTAGCCACCTACCTATGGCTGGACGGCGTACCCGTTGAGTTGCAGGATAACGTCTATCCTGAAAAAGAACTATTGGCGGCCATCGATGTGAGTTTAGGAATTTTAGGTTCACAATTGGATGACTTTACACTTGACAACCATCCTAAAATTGTAGCTCTCAACCTCAAGTTAGATCAGCTGGATGTTGATCGCGAACTCAAGGCCAACAAGCTTCTTCCAAAAATTACCGCTGAATATAATTTTATAACTCCGGACTGGGATCAGGTGAATACCCTTAATCAAAACAATTATAAAGCTGGTCTTACATTTGCCTATCCCATATTTACACGGCAAGAGCGTGGAGATCTGCGGCTTGCTAGAATCAAGATCGATGACGCGCGGTATGGCCTACAGTCAGAATCGTTGATCCTGCGTAACAAGGTTGCGGCTGTATTTGCCCAACTTGATGGTTACGGTCGCCAGCAAATTATCGTTGCTGGACTTGCAACGGGAACACAACGATTGTTGGATGCCGAAATTAGAAAGTTTGATTTGGGTGACAGTTCGTTGTTCTTGATCAATTCCCGGGAGGTAAAATTTATCGAAACGAGATTGAAGCAGCTGGAAATCGAGTTAAAGCTCTATAATACAAAAGCCGACTTATTCAAGAGTTTGGTGCTGTTGCCGGAAGATCTATAATTTATCATTCCAAATTTCAAAGTGTGTTTGAATTTGGTGGCTGAGCGGAGCGGAAGCCAAGATTGACGAATTCAAGTCTCATAATGAAACCCGTTGGCTGAGCGGAGCCGAAGCAACATTCTGAAAATGTAGTTTGACTGAGCTTTGCCTAAGCTGGATGGGTTTAGTCCATATCATCTTCCTCAT
>JBBSPH010000137.1:0-6769 GCA_038258985.1 Flavobacteriales bacterium | reverse complement strand
GACATGACACTTGCAGAAATGGATGTCTATTGGGATGAGGCGAAAAAGTTATAGCCTTTACGCTATTCAGGTACGAAGCTCAATGTTCGAGGCACATTTAAAGTACAACATCAAGGACTCCAGCTATAGTTTTAAACCTGAAAGTTGGCGCAAGCAGCAAGAGCTCGTGTATCAATCTTTAACGCATCAGTTTACAGATAGGTTTTAAAAAAGTCACATAAAAACGGCGCCCACTGGGCGCCGTTTTCTATTTTTCATTGCAATTTAAGGCTTACTTGGAAGTCACGATAAATGCGTGAATAACTCCAGGAATAAAGAAAATAAGGGTCAATATTAAATTGATCAAGAAATCCTTACCAAATCCCTTTGCTAATCCAACGCCTAGTGGTGGAATAAATATGTTTAAAATGATAGTTAAAATGCTCATGGTTGTAGTTTTTAAGTTGGGTGCAAACTATGACAATGGGAAAGTTTTACTCGTTAAGCAATTTACAATTAAGTAGGAATTAACTTATAAAGTATGATTAGATTCCAGTAAACGTTGCTGGCGTTATGGTTCTCATTTCCGCTTTGATATTCTCGCTCACGTCCAATTGCTCAATGAAGTTTGCCATGCTTTTCGCATTGATTTTCTCATTGGTCCGGGTCAGTTCCTTTAAAGCCTCGTAGGGATTCGGGTATGCTTCACGGCGCAGGATGGTTTGGATCGCCTCTGCTACAACAGCCCAATTGTTTTCTAGGTCCGCAGCGATCTTTTGTTCGTTCAGGAGTAATTTGCTCAATCCCTTGGCCGTTGCCTTGAATGCAATAATAGTATGCGCTAGCGGTACACCCACGTTGCGCAATACGGTGGAATCGGTTAGATCGCGTTGCAATCTGGAGATGGGTAGTTTTGCGGCGAGGTGTTCGAACAGGGCATTGGCTATGCCTAAATTTCCCTCGCTATTTTCAAAATCAATCGGGTTGACCTTGTGCGGCATCGCACTGGAACCTATCTCGCCAGCCTTAATCTTTTGCTTGAAATAATCCATCGAGATGTAGGTCCATATGTCTCGATCCAAATCGATAAGTATGGTGTTGATGCGTTTCAATCCATCAAAAAGCGCAGCCATAAAATCATAATGCTCGATTTGTGTAGTCGGGAAACTGTGTTTCAAACCCAACCTGTTTTCCACAAATTCATTTCCAAATTGTTTCCAATCAATCGCGGGAAATGCCACATGATGTGCATTGAAGTTACCAGTTGCACCGCCAAATTTTGCCGCATGTGGCACTGCTTTCAACATTTTTAATTGTTCCTGCAAGCGCACCACAAAAACCTTGAATTCCTTACCCAATCGGGTGGGAGAAGCAGGTTGACCATGGGTTCTTGCCAGCATTGGAATGTTTTCCCAGTCGGTTGCCAGGGCATCCAGTTGTGAAATGAGCGCATCTAGTTCTGGGTAATATATTGCCTCCACGGCTTCCTTAATGGAAAGTGGAATGGCGGTATTATTGATGTCCTGAGAAGTCAGGCCAAAATGGATAAATTCCTTATGGCTTGCCATATCTAAATCGTCAAATTTCTTTTTTAAGAAGTATTCGACTGCCTTGACATCATGATTGGTTGTTTTCTCAATATCCTTGATGGCTTGCGCATCTTCCAGTGAGAAATTGTTGTAAAGATTTCTCAGGGAGGTTTGAATGTCATCGCTTAGCGGTTGCAATTGGGAGATTCCACTTTCGCTCAAAGCGATAAAATATTCTACCTCTATCAAAACGCGGTATTTGATCAGGGATGCTTCAGAAAAATAAGCAGCAAGTGGTTCAACTTTAGAACGATAGCGGCCGTCAATGGGCGAGATGGCTTGTAAAGACATAGTGTAGCTTTAAAGCACGCAAAAATAGGATTTTAACGGCTAGCAATGGCGATTGCAACGGGTAAATGCCTGCGTCTGTTATGTCAATTTACCCAATATCTTCCCACCAACGCTGCGGTAACCCTTGTTTGCTGGATTAACAATGTGCTCCTCAATGATTGCTGGCATTGCTGGATGAATCCATTCAAACTCGCTACCCAATAAATACAGCGCATGTGTAGAAAAAGCCAGGTTTGCTGATTTCCCATGTGCGGTAAGCAGTTGGTTAAAACAGCATTGGACGAGTTGTTCCCGCATGGACATTGTCAACAACTCCTTAATTGGATTTTGTTTCTTGGAATAGTAGGACTGGCACAGTAGAAAGCCAATCTTAGACAGCGATCGCATCCCAGAATGATTGATTTCCAGAGGAAACAAGCCACAGATCTCCTTCAAATAAGGATGACAGTTTGTTTCAAAAAGCAAAAAGGATTGTTCTAGGCACCAGCAAGCCTGGTGAGAAACGCCAGAAGATGGATGGCACAACGCGATCAAATCTGGCAACAATCTTTCCCTAACGCAAATTGTGCCTATATCGACCCGTGGTTTTTTATGGGCCAGTAGAACTTCCAATTCGGTTTTTAGAGAATCGGCATTCATGTTTATTAGATGGAATTGTGCAGGTTTGCGTGAATCATATCACAGGCTTTTTGTACACCTGTCCCTGCATTTTCTGGAATAACGGTCATGCCGTTGCCGCTTTCCATGGAGGGACGTGGATCCACCAGATAGATATGTGCTCTTTCTGGAGCGAAGTGCATTAGACCCGCCGCTGGATACACCTGCAGCGAGGTGCCGACAATGATCACTGTATCTGCAGTCTCCATAAGATCCATCGCAACGTCCATCGCAGGGACTTCCTCACCAAACCATACAATATGTGGCCGCAGTTGCGATCCATCGGCACTGTTGTTGTCTATGGTGATGTCTTCACTCCAGTCAACTATTTCATTTACATCGTGTGAGCTGCGCGCCTTGAGCAACTCGCCATGCAGGTGTAAAACATTGGTGGAACCGGCACGCTCGTGCAAGTCGTCCACGTTTTGTGTAATGACCTGCACGGCATAATTGCGTTCCAACGCTGCGATACAATAATGCGCGGCATTAGGTTTTACCTCTTTCAGCTGTGCGCGGCGTTTATTGTAAAAATCCAGCACCAGTGCAGGATTTGCATGGTAACCTTCTGGTGAGGCGACTTCCATCACGTCGTGGCCTTCCCACAATCCACCCGCATCGCGGAAGGTAGAAATCCCACTCTCTGCACTCACGCCTGCACCTGATAAAACAATAATATTCTTCATTATGCTACTTTTTTTGCGTCGATCACAACAGCGCCACGACCAGCAATACTTGTGAAAAACAGGTAATCTGACTCGCTTTCTGTAAAGGTAAAACGTGTCCGCAATTGTTTGACGCTTTCGCGGAAGTTTCTCGCCACAATGGCTCGCGCACTTTTACCATACCTGCGCTTGATCATTTTAGGCTTGTAATCCAGCACTTCGTTTACCCTAAACACCCGACCGGGAAAGTCAATCAAATCATTTGAAGTGAACAAGTGTGCATCCTGATCAATTTTTTGAATATTGTATTGTTGCGACAAGTGAGCAAAGGCCTGGGACTTCATGATTGCAGCATTCGGTTCATACAAATATTCACCGATTGTAGTTGAAAGCTCTAGCTCATTTGGTTGCTCGCCTATAACTGCAAATATAGGTTGATCGGTTTCTAGGTTGACGGCTATTAATTTAAGTTGCTTGACCTCCCTTGACAGAACCCAAAGTAATTCCTTAACCTCATTTTTTACGGCAACGATGTGGATTTCAACAACATTGCCTAGCTGACTCAACCCTGCGGTAATGTCCAGCATGGGAGAGGTCTTAATCATGATGGTATTCGACTTTTCGAATAGTAGATCTATATTTTCTAGAACATTTGGTTCGTAGTCATACAATAGGATAGCTTTACTAATTGCGACCGTCTTGCGGCTGGGATCCAGATAGATCAGATCATACTGGTGATTTATAGTTTTGAGATATGCTATACCGTCACCACAAGTACTTTTGGTGGAAAGTCCTAGCGCGCCAAAATTGTGTGATGCTATTTCTTGCAAGGAAGCATTGGATTCCACATGGTTTGTTTGCGGGTACGCTTTCGCGAAAGCGATCACATCCACGCCCAAACCGCCAGTAAGGTCAATCATTGAGTTACCCTTTACCAAACTCGCTTTATAGGACGCGGTAGCCTCAGAACTGGTCTGCTCAAGATTGGTTTTAAGCGGATAAACTATTTTATCATTCTCAAAAAGAAGCGGAAATTTAGTCCGCGCTTTTTGTAATCCCACGAGTTGCTGGACAAGATCTTTAGCATCTACATCAAATGGATGAGACTTTAGGAGGAATCCCACGGCTGGCTCGTGAAGGTGCTCCATTAAATAGGCGCGCACTTCTGGCCTTAGGACTTCCAGATTCATCCCTTATAGGTTTTGGGTCAATTTCTTCACAATTTTGTACTCGCTCAGAAACTCTTTTGAAATTACTTTGATCGCAGTGTAGGTGGGAACGGCCAAAACCAATCCAATTATACCAAAGACAAGTCCCGCAATGAGTATGACAATGAAAATCTCCAAAGGGTGTGAACGCACAGATTTCCCAAAGATTAATGGCTGGTTCAGGAAGTTGTCGATCATCTGTATAATCCCATAACCTATGGTTACCACAATTAATTTGGGCAAAATAAATTCGGTAAAATTTGTGCCTAGATTGTCGCTAATTACGAACGCGCACATCAAGAAGTAACCGATCGCTGGACCCAAGTAAGGAATCAAATTGAGCAACGCACAGAAAAATGAAATGATCAATGCATTTTCTACACCTAAAGAAAGAAGGATAACACTGTAAAGAACAAATAGAATTACAATTTGGAAAATGAGTCCGATAAAATAGCGGGAAAGCAATTGTTTGATCTTAGTGAAGGCTCGTAGGAACTGACCCTCGTTACCTTTTTTGGAAAAAACCAGAACTCCTTCCAGTAATAATCTACTGTCTTTTAAAAGGAAGAAAGCTATAAATAATATGGAAAATAAACCTATCAGGATGCTTCCCAACGTTCCGAAGAATCCGTTGACGAATTGCGGCACAAGATCCACCGTCAAATTCTCCTGAACAAACTCTAAATTCTGGATGCGCTCCAAAACGTTTACTCGATTAATCCCAAAATAATCGCTTATTTGATCATTTAAGGTCTCTAGATTGCTTGTCACTTCTTCAATGTCAATTCTAGAAATATTCTCTCCTTGCTCTGCAATTACTGGAATAACCATCAATATCGCGCCCGTAATTATCGAGAATAAAAGAATAAGCGTGACTATGACGGCAAGGGTATTGGGCATGCGCAAACGATCCCTCAAGAACAATACAATGGGACGGCCAACGAGTGAGAAGACAGCTGCTATACCGATGTAGAATAGTACGGACTGTATCTCCCAAAGGAACCAAGCCAACAAAATGACACCGCCTAAAATGAGCAATGCTCTCAACAATCCAAATGCGATTGCTCGCGACATAGCTTTAGGCTCCATAGAACTCAATTGGTAAAGACATATTTAATGATGTTTGCTCCCATGTCTAGCGCTTTTTTGCGCACATCTGGTGGGTCATTATGAACTTCAGGACTTTCCCATCCATCACCCAAATCGGTTTCAAAAGTAAATAAAAGAACCAACCTATTCTCATGAAAAATTCCCATCGCTTGTGGTCGACTGCCATCATGTTCATGAATCTTAGGCAAACCCTGCGGGAACTGGGCATAGGAACTAAAAATAGGATGTGAGGCAGATAGTTCTCTCCACTGCTTGTCAGGAAATAAGCGAACAACTTCTTTTTCTAGATAGGGTTTCATCCCGTAATTATCATCGATGTGTAAAAATCCTCCACTCAAAAGATATGCTCTCAAGTTTACTATCTGATCATCGCTAAAAACAACATTCCCGTGTCCGGTCATGTGAATAAAAGGGTACTGAAAAATATCTATGCTTTGAGGCTCCACCGTTGGAATATCTGGTGATAGAGTAGTGCCTAGATTCTGGTTGCAATAGTTAACGAGATTAGGCAATGCAGTCGGATTTGCATACCAATCGCCACCACCATTGTATTTCAACAGGGCGATTTCTTGACCGTAAACAAAAGGGGAAAAACTTAACCCAATGATCAACAAGTGTTTGTGGTATTTTGAGAGTGCCATTGTTAATTTAAGGTAAAGAATTTTAAGGAATCGTTAAGAAACAAATCTACTTTTTACTAGTTTTATAATTCCCTAACCGATGACTTTAGATTTTATGAGTTTTAATCCCCTAACGCGTATTGTAGTTCCCATTTCCAGTTTCATACTTGCATTCGGTATGTTGGCTTCCCAGCATATAGAAAATAATACACAAAGAAACGAAATACAACTACCAAAAACGGTGACCTTAATTGAATTATTTACCTCTCAAGGATGTAGTAGTTGTCCACCAGCAGATGAACTTTTGAGCAGCGTACTGGATCAACCTAACGTCATTGCTCTATCGTATCATGTGGATTATTGGAATAGACTAGGGTGGAAGGATCCTTATTCCGACAAACTTTTTTCTGTCTACCAGCGTAGTTATGCCAGCCAGCTTAACTCCAGAGTCTACACTCCACAGATGGTAGTTAATGGGAAACTAGAATTTGTGGGATCCCGCAAAGCAACGCTTACTTCCAGCTTGTCCAAAAAATCTGAGACCGTTGCTATCAACAATATTCAGGCAGAACGTGCTAACGGCAATTTGAAAGCTACTTATTCATTAGATAAAAGTCTTAGCTATGATAAAGTGTATGCTTTGCTGGTCTTGG
>JBBSPH010000136.1:0-6797 GCA_038258985.1 Flavobacteriales bacterium | reverse complement strand
GGGACTTAGTTCCAATAAACGTCACCAATTAATTTTAGGTTTTTATCTGGCAACCATCATCTATAACATCTTTACGCTTTTCTCGATTGAGCCAAGTGAAAAAAAATATACGTTACCCGGCTTTTCCATATTGATAGGGGTATTGTTAACCATTGTTTGCCTTAGTGCATTTATTTTCTTCATCCACAACATATCCCAATCCATCCAGATCAATAATATCATGGATGGTATTTACGATAAAGCCTCAAAGCGTATGGAGGAACTCATAAAGATTGAAACCGAAAACCCGAGTGATGTCGCGCAGAATTTTCCTGATTCCGAAAACTGGCAATCCTATAGTTCTCCTAAAACAGGCTATTTTCAAAACTTGGCGATCAGGAACATTACCAAAATCTGTGAGGATCACAACACCAGAATTCACATAACCGTACCTAAAGGATTATTCGTTCTAAAAAACGTCTCTATTCTTAGATCAGAAAAACCCTTGGAAGATGAAGTGCTCAAAGACATTTTTCAAAATCTGAATTTTGCCCGTGGGGAATATATTGAAGATAATTATGTGCTTTCCTTCAAGCAAATCACAGAGATTGCGTTGAAGGCTATGTCGCCGGGTATCAATGATCCTGGAACCGCCATCAATGCCATTGATTACTTAACAGAGTTATTTGCTTTGCGTCTACAAAAGAATGATACCGGCGTTATTGTGAATGATGGCAAAGCATCGATCAACGTTGCCGTGGTAAGCTTCAGCGAACTTTTATATTATGTGATGTCTGCGCTGCGCACCTATTGCAAGCATGATCCGATTGTGGTTCAAAAGCTTTTATGGATGCTCAGTTACCTGCAGCAACAACCGTGTGAAACAGATGGTTACAACAAGGCTATCGAAAGTGAAATTGAAATCCTGCTCGGTAATATCAATTTTGAGTCAGAGGTAGACCGTAAAAAAGTCATGGATCTAGGCAACAAGATGTTCAAGGGAAATTCAAAGTAGGGGAGGTTCGCTTTCGCGAAAGCGAATAATACCTACAACCCAAATTCAATTCCCACTACAAACGCACCATAGTTGCGTTCACTGGTAATGCTGCGCACGTAATCCACCCTAAAAGGTCTAAAACTACCGAAGCCTATATTATCGATTCCCGCGCTGACCTCATAATAAGGCTTGCGCTCTGTCATTAATGCTTTGGCGCTCAAGATCAAATCGTAGTTCAACTGGTTGATTCCTGGAATTTTGCCCATGATAAATCCCTTGAAATCATGCTGCAGGTGAACCTGGGCATAGGATTTATTTGTGCTGTAGTCATAATAATCCAGTAAACCGAATCCATAGGTGTTCAGCGCTTCCAATTTGTACCGCAGGCGATTCCCGCTGAAATGTTGACGATCAATAAATGATATTCCGTCTGCATCCACAAACGTTCCCGCACTTACCCAATAGCTAGATCTTCCCAAGTTGCCTTGATCAAAATTTTGATAAACGCTGGCCTTAAACTGGTGAAAGTTGTAATTATCGCTGCTTGCGGCAAATCCACCCTCATAACCCAGGTTTATGGTTGGATACTTCTCGTTAGTGATGTTGATTTTTTGGTCTGGATAGCTCTGATATTTTTGACCGGGACGTATGGCGATGGTAAATTCTGCCTTGGCGATCTCATGTTCACCAATAAAGGCCAGCCGTTGATTGTCCAGCAATAATGGATTGTTAGGCGTGTAATCGACATCAGACTGGGTAAACCAGACTTGGTCGGTCGTGTTTTGTAAAGGTTGGCGTCGTTCATAACCGGCAGATCCAGAAATATAGAAACCATTTATAATCTCTTCGGAATAGCTTATGCGACCATAATCCAGCTCAAAAAACTTGGCATAATTACGTTCAAACAAGAGACTGGAAATGGAATTTTCTAGGCTGGAAATTGGTCGGTTGGTGTTGATTTGATTGACCTGAGTACCTCCAGAAATTCCTATTGTACGTCGATTGATGCGATTAAATCTGTAATTCGCATACGCAGTATAGCGCAATCTATCATCGTCAAATCCATAGTTGAAGTTGATACCCGTGCTAAAAGCCTGATTGTAATCCTCATCAAATCCTTTGTTATAGTTCAGGCCTGTGCTCACTATAAATCCTTGTACTGTATTGAAGCCCTCAAAGTTACCAGGACCTATCACGCCGTTATAGCTCAGGCTTGATTGTTTGTTTGAGTTACGGTAGGTGTAGCCGGTCAATAATTTAAGCGGCTTGAACTTATTCTCCACACGATCTACGCTGTCCTTGTACTTAGGATCATTGCGCACGGTAGAGATACTGTCCTTCTTAACATATTCTCGAGTTTCCTCCAGGGTAAGCGGCACCGGTCGGATGTTTTTCCAAAAAAGGCTATCCTTTTTATTAGCCTCTCGATTAAATGCCAAGGTTTCTGCTCCAAAGCTTTTCTTATCGAATTTGGGTGCAAAATCGTAGTTGGTATAATTGGCTATAAAACGCCCGTTACCCTTAAATCCAAATAATCCGAACGAGAAAACAACATTTTGTGTGCGCTTGACCCATTCACGACTTGTTGGCTCGTATGAAAAATCTTGGGTGAATGTTAGCTCCTTAATGACGGGAACATTGATGTTGAGTCCAGAGGTGGTCAACTCCAGTCCATAAATGGTCCACTGATCTTCCACAAGATAGATAACGCCGTTAAAAGTATTGTCCTTGGGACGTCGGGATGTCACTTCAATCTTGTTGATCAGGAAATTGTTGCTATCGTAAAATGTACCTAGCAATTTGTATCTGTAATAACTAAAAGCATAATCTGCAATAGGAGAAACTATGCGGTTGTTGAGGTCGATGTTGTTGTTGTAAAAATCAAAGTTTGCAGCCTCTGCGCTGTTGACGCTAAACCCGCGGTCGTCGCCACTTATCTTACTTGCCGTAATAAATTCCTTGAAATTATCTGGTGCTTGATAAGAGATCTCACTTACAGTTTCCGATAAATACACGATACCACTACGGTTCAAAGAATCCAAAGACCCACCTATGTCGCCTATTTCCTGTCCCAGGAATTTTTCTGGAACATCTTCCATGCGCCACAAACCTCGCGAATAAAAATCTGCGGTATAGCTAGCTGTTTTGAGGCGATTTGCCTCACGGGATTTAATGGCTTCTCGAATTACACGATCAGCGGGATTTTCATCACTACGCACTACAACTTCAGCAAGAGATGTAGCTTGTTCTTCCAATACTGCATCTAGCTGAAACGGAAATTTTTCAATATTTATGGACCTTTCAATGGTCTCGAACCCCAGACTCTGGATAACGACTGTATGGTTACCTAGTTTTTTAAACTCCAGAATATACTTCCCATCGACATTAGTCGATGTACCCGTGTAGGTATTTTTGATATATATAGAGGCAAATGGAACTGGTTCACCCGCAGTATCAGTAATTGATCCTGTGATTTGGGAAAAACAAAATAAGGGT
The DNA here is from genome assembly GCA_038258985.1 of Flavobacteriales bacterium. GTDB lineage: Bacteria > Bacteroidota > Bacteroidia > Flavobacteriales > Flavobacteriaceae > Nonlabens. Next base: position 3,325 of record JBBSPH010000136.1, on the reverse strand, counting down.
AAAGCGATAAGAGCAATGGAGTAGAATAACTTCATAAGGGCATTTGATTGGTGGTCATTTACTTTAACTAAGATAGTGCCGTAAATGGTAGGACTAGAGCTCAGCTTAATATATAGACGGTCAAATTACCAAATAGTTGCCTTAGGCATTGAAATTTTTCTTGATTGCGTCTAACCTGCGCTTGCTGTCACGATCCTTCATCGTGTCGCGCTTGTCGTAGAGTTTTTTACCTTTCGCAAGAGCGATCTGGACCTTGGCAAACCCGCGGTCATTGATAAACATCACGATGGGAATGATCGTATTACCGCTGTTTGTCACGTCTTTATAAAGACTTTTTAACTCACGTTTGCTCAGCAACAATTTGCGGGCAGCTTTAGGAGCGTGGTTAAAATGCGTGGCGTGTGAGTATTCTTGTACCGTCATGTTGATGATCCATAATTCACCATCTTGAAACTCGCAGAAAGCCTCGGCAATGCTGGCCTTTCCCAATCGGATAGCCTTGATTTCAGTGCCTTTTAATACGATTCCTGCGGTGTATTTGTCCAGCAGTTCATATTCAAAGCGCGCCTTGCGGTTCTTGATCTGTACGTTATTCTTAAAATCCATGAAGGCACAAATATAATTTAACAGTCTCAGCCCATCGTTATATATTTGTGAAATGAAAAAGATTGCATTCTATCTATCTGTTTTATTGGGATTGACTTTGACTTCCTGCAGTGACCCGCAGCCAGATCCCAACGGAATTATCGCCAAAACAATTATCGCCCATGGGGCCGACCTTGCCACAAATGCTCAATTGGATTTTGTATTTAGAGGCCTTGACTACAGCGTGGACAGAAAAAACGGGAGTTTTACCTACCAGCGCAGTTTTCCACAGGCAGGTAATCAAATCGTCGACCGACTGGATAACAAGGGTTTTACGAGAAGCATCAATGATTCTGTCGTTGCGTTAAAAGACTCATTGGTAAGTCGCTACAGGTCATCATTAAATAGTGTGGTCTATTTTGCCCAATTGCCTTACGGTCTTGATGGCGATGCGGTAAATCTTAAATGGATAGGGAATGATAGTATTAAGGGCAAGAATTACCATGAGATCGAGGTGACTTTTAAAGAAAATGGCGGTGGTGAGGATCATGAAGATGTTTTTGTCTACTGGATCGACACGCAGGATTTTTTGATAGATTACATGGCCTATTCCTATTGTGAGGATGATTGTGGATTCCGCTTTCGCGAAAGCGTAAACCGCAGAAATATCAACGGTATCATCGTGCAGGATTATCACAATTATAAATCTAGCAAGCAGGATCCCAAACTTCACGATCTTGATGCGGCTTTTGGGGCAGGCAATCTACAATTGATGAGCGAGATTGAAACTGAATTTCCCAAAGTCACGTTGCACGATTAGGATTGCTACAATTCAGTAGGCTTTTTTGACAGTTGGGCAGGATTTTTTTTAGTAAGCCGGTGTGTGATGGCATCTTTGGGTCGTTCTTCAAATAGAAGTACATTTAAAAAACCATTGAAATCGCCATGAAATTAAAGAGCCTGCCAAAAACAGTGATGATTGCCGCATTTATAGCTGTGGTTATTTCAATTATCAACTACTCCTTCAGCAATCAGCTGGACGGCTTTTATGAGTTGGCTGAGGATTACGCCATCAACTTTATGTTTGCGTTTTCCCTGACTCTGGTAAACGAGACCTTCTTTTCCTATTTTAATTCTAACATGTCTTGGACTCAATCACCTTTAAAAAGGTTGGTTTTAGGTGTTTTGGGATCTGTCATTATCACAGTGATTACGCTTTTCTTGTTAATTGCATTTACAAGAATGGTGATTTATGGGGTGTCATGGACCACATTTATCGCCTCCCAGCGTCCATCATGGTATTTCTTTGGTATCGCATTTACTTTGTTGATCTCTTTGATTTTTCACGTATTCTACTTTTATAAGGAACTACAACAATCAAAAATAAAAGAGCAGAAAGCGATTGCAGGATCTGCAACGGCGCAATTTGACGCATTAAAGAATCAGCTAGATCCTCATTTCTTGTTCAATAGTTTGAATGTTCTGGTTTCGCTGATTGAAGAGGATCCAGCCGCCGCCATCGATTTCACGACGTCACTATCAAAGGTGTATAGATACGTACTTGAACAGCGCGGTAAACAATTGGTAAATCTGGAAGAGGAACTGGCATTTGCCCGTACCTATGTGGGACTACTTAAGATGAGGTTTGAAGACAGTCTAGATATAGAGATTCCAACGCGTGTGTCGGATCCAACTTTACAAATAGTTCCACTGTCTTTGCAATTGCTCATAGAGAACGCTGTAAAACACAATATTGTTAGCCCGGCAAAGCCTCTGCAACTACACATCAAGGAAACCAGCACTGTGCTGATAATTGAAAATAATCTTCAAGAAAAACAAGTTTTGATGAACGGAACGGGAGTGGGACTTAACAATATCGCGTCCAGATATGCACTCCTAGGAAATGAAAAAATGACCGTGGAAAAATCAGCGGCAAAATTTACTGTTACTTTACCATTATTAGACCCCAGACAATTGTCTCCTACCATGGCACAATTTTCAGAAGAACAAATGATGATAACAACAAGCTCAATAAGCCACCTATGAATGTTCTTGTAATAGAAGATGAAAAACCAGCAGCACGGCGCCTGGTGCGCATGCTGGATAAACTTGAAGTTACCGTCGCATATATCACGCATTCCGTTCAAGAATCGGTGGAATACCTGGCAAAAGCACCTACGCCAGATCTTATATTTCTGGATATACAACTCAGCGATGGGCTATCATTTGAGATATTTGACCATGTAACCATAGACAGTGCGGTAATTTTTACCACGGCATACGATGAATATGCCCTGCAGGCTTTCAAACTCAACAGTATAGATTACCTGTTAAAACCTATCGACACCCAGGAACTTGAAAATGCAGTTGGGAAATTTAAAGTTCGCTTTCGCGAAAGCGAAAAAAACCGCAGTACCACTGCACAAATGCAGCCTATGGATCTACAGCAGATTGCGAGGCTGTTAGGGAATACGCAACAAAACTTCAAAAAGAGATTCACTGCAAGGGTAGGAGAACACATTAAATTATTCACGGCAGATGAAGTGCAGATCTTCTATTCTGAAAATAAGGGAACGTATATCAACCTCGCAAATGGCCGTAATTATTTACTGGACACCAAGCTGGAGGCGGTGGAGAGTAATCTCGATCCTCAACAGTTTTTTCGCATATCTAGGCAGGCAATCGTCCAGATTAATGCGATAGACGACATTATTGCCTACACAAACTCTAGGCTAAAAGT
>JBBSPH010000135.1:0-6825 GCA_038258985.1 Flavobacteriales bacterium | reverse complement strand
GTTCGACACTCTTACCGTTATCGAACTCTTTCAGAATCTTTGCAATCTGCTGTGGTGAAAATTTGCTCTTTCTCATAATACTGTTTAAAATTAAGGTTATTATTCTACTTTTAAACAGTTCTGTTTTTGGGGGAGCTTACACTATATTGCATGACTCCGAGAGTATGTGGTTTTTGAGTTAAAAAAAATTTTAGATATTCCATCCATCTGATTATTCTAGGGCGATTGAAGTTTTCGACCAGTAATATTGAATAAATTAATCCTTTCAATTGATCATTTTTAAGTTTTTGATCAATTAACCTTCCGTACTTCTGATTGAATACAGATAACTTTTTATAAATATATAAATCCTGTCTTTTCTGATTATTATTATCCAACCTTAGATTGTTACTTATTTTATACAGAAATAGAATAATTATTATCCACATTTCATTTGCTAGGGTTGTAAAATCAGGTAAAAGATTTTCCTTTTGAGATATAAGAAAATTGAAAGCGAGATATGATACTCCCATTATCGAAATCCAATATAACGATTGACGAACCCAATTTAAAAGTAAAAATCTCCCGGTAGCTATATTGAAAAAAAGTCTAAAACTGATGTAGTATAGACTAACCAAATAGAAATTCTGAACAAACCTATCCAATTGAAAACTATAAAGTATTGCGGCGATAATTATAAGGAAAACTGTCGGTGTCAATATTCTGATCAGGAGATTCAAGGCAGGTGCTTCGTCCACTTTATCGAACATTGAAATGGAAACGTATCCTATAGAATAGGACTGTTTACCAATAGCGTTCACGGTAAAAAACAAAACTATACCTAAGGCAAATTGGGCTGCAAATACGTCAAAAGTCATAATAAATCAATCAAATTATTTGTCGCTGACAGCTGCCTCAGCACAACGCTCACCATCCATCGCGGCACTCACGATACCACCGGCATAGCCGCCGCCTTCACCGCAGGGAAACAGGTTTTTGATTTCGGGATGTTCTAGCGTATCGTTTCTAGGGATTTTAACTGGTGAGGAAGTTCTGGATTCTACACCTACAATATTTGCTTCATTGGTATTGTAACCGTGCATTTTCTGCCCGAAAGCCTCAAAACCCTTGCGCAATCTACTGCCAATATGTTTGGGCAATAAACTATGCATGGGTGCGCTGTGCAATCCAGGTTGGTACGAACTCTCGTTAAGATCAGTAGATAATTTTCCGTTGACAAAGTCGGTAAGACGTTGCGCCGGTGCAGTTTGGGATCTCCCGCCTGCGGTGAAGGCGATGCGTTCTATGCTTTTTTGAAATTCCAATCCCGCAAGTGCGCCATATTGTTCAAATGATCGCAAGTCCTCGTCTGCATTAATTTCTACGACGATTCCAGAGTTTGCAAACTTATTGTTTCTTCTGGAGGGAGACATTCCATTAACGACCACCTCGCCAGCTTCTGTTGCTGCAGGAACTATAAAACCACCCGGACACATACAGAAGGAATAAACGCCGCGCCCTTTAATTTGTTGAACAAGACTGTACGATGCTGCAGGCAATAACTCGCTGCGCTCGCCACTACAATTGTACTGGATAGAATCTATTATGGATTGTGGATGCTCTACACGTACACCCATCGCAAAGGATTTGGCTTCTATCGCAATTTTCTTGCGGTCAAGCAGCTCAAATATATCTCGCGCAGAATGACCAGTCGCCAGTATTACTTTTTCTACTGCGATTTCTTGTGTATCATTTAGAATCAGCGATTTGATCATTCCATTACGGATTTCAAAATCGGTCACCCGTGTTTCAAAATGGATCTCGCCACCATAGTTGAGTATAGTCTCGCGTATGCGTTGAATGATTTTGGGTAATTTATTGGTGCCAATATGCGGGTGGGCGTCCACCAAAATCTCACTGGTAGCGCCATGAAAAACGAGGTTTTCAAAAATACGCCGCACATCTCCACGCTTTAAGCTACGCGTGTATAGCTTCCCGTCACTGTAGGTTCCAGCACCGCCCTCGCCAAAACAATAGTTGGAATCTGTATCCACCACATGATCCTGATTGATGGCCTTGATATCCCGACGGCGTTTTTGCACATCCTTACCGCGTTCATACACCACAGGTTTAAAACCCAGTTCAATACAGCGCAAGGCAGCATACATTCCCGCTGGGCCGAATCCAACTATGTGAATTTCACCAGCGCCAGCAACGTTTTGATAGTTGAAATGGTATTCCGATTCCTGCGGTAGCGGTTCATTGATATACACCGCTAACTTATAATTGAAAACAACTACTTTCTTACGGGCATCGATGGATTTGCGCAAAACAACTATACCTGTGATTTGTGTAATGTCAATTCCCAAATGGAAGGCAGCACGTTTTTTTAAATCTGGATCTTGCTCTTCCTCGGGCAGGGAAACGCGCAGTTGTATATCTTTCACCATGGCGCAAATTTAGGGATAAACCAACTCAAATTGGGAAACTTCCCTGCCTTCAAATACGAGCATTCGCCTTACATTTAGGGAATGAAAAACCTTCTTTTACTCGCGAGCATCTGCTTTGGTTCTCTTGCCCTCGCCCAAACTACCTATTTTCCTGAACGCAATGCAGCATGGGAAACCATAAGTACCGCCGATTCAGGTTTCGATGCAAAGAAATTGGATGCCGTTATCGCTTTCGCGAAAGCGAACGAATACGCAGGTTCAACGGATTTAAGAATCGCCATTCTGGAAGGATTTAAAAGTGAACCCTTTCACGATATACAGGGACCGACCAAAAAGCGCGGCGGGCCAGCGGGAATGATCCTAAAAAACGGAAAACTAGTTGCGCACTATGGAGATATCAAACGGGTAGACATGACATTCTCAGTCACCAAAAGTTTTCTTTCAACCGTTGCAGGTCTTGCTGTTGACAAGGGACTTATTGCAGATGTGGATGATAAGGTTGCACCATACGTTTGGGACGGCACTTTTGCCGGACGACATAATTCGCAAATCACCTGGAGCCATTTATTACAACAAAATAGTGCGTGGCAGGGAACAATCTTCGGCGATCAGGATTGGGCAGACCGCCCGCCACGGGATGGTGATCTGGATGACTGGCAGTATGCAAAACCAGCCGTGCCAGGTACGGTGATGGAATACAATGATGTGCGTGTTAACGTACTTGAATATAGCTTATTACAGGTGTGGCGTCAACCATTACCACAGGTAATCAAGGAGCAGGTCATGGATAAAATAGGAGCCTCCACCACCTGGCGCTGGCATGGTTATGATAATGCCTGGGTAGAGATTGACGGCATTAATATGAAAAGCGTTACCGGTGGTGGCCACAGTGGTGCCGGACTATTTATCAATACAGAAGATATGGCGCGATTCGGGCTTTTGTTTTTGAACAATGGCAAATGGAACAACGAGCAATTGATATCTGAACAATGGATTGCAAATGCTATAGAACCATCACAGCCTGATCCCAATTATGGCTTTATGTGGTGGCTTAACCAGCCTGGAGCACGGCACTGGGAAGGAGTGGGCGATGATGTATTCTACGCGGCAGGTTTCGGCGGGAATTTTATTGTTGTGGACCGCAAGAATGATTTGGTCGTGGTCACGCGATGGTTGGAACCTGGTAAAATAGGTGAATTTATGAAATTACTTTCAGAAAGTGTGTCGAACTAAGTCTGCGTAAGAAATACTAAAAGTTCTGCTTTCGCGAAGGCGAAAAAACAATCACCCTGTCCTATACGACTGATGCCTTTCTCTTGCGAGGGTCAAAACACATGGTCAGCATTTTATACAATTCTGGGTGCTTGCGCTTCATCAATTTAGGCCGGGAGAAAAAATACTCTGCAGCGACCGCAAAGAATTCCGCCTGGTTTGTACCGCCATACTTTCTGATGTCGGATTTGTTTTGATCGATTGCCTCCATCTCCTGATGCATCAAATTAATCCAAGGCAGCACGTAAGATTGATCGAGTAACCGCTCTGGGACACCGTCGGTTTCACCATCAACCTTGTCAATTAGGTGGACAAATTCATGTATTCCTGTATTGTTCTTATCGCTGTTATTGTCAAAACCGTGATGTAGCGAGGCGCGGGAAAGAATCATCTGATTCTCATAACGACCATTGCCCACCATACCGCCTATCATGCGGTCTGGATGATTCTCGTCAAAATCCATGTCCTCATTAAAATTATCTGGATAAATGACCACGCCACTTAAATTCTCATAATGCCATTCCTCGAATTTAAAAACAGGAATTACAGCACTGGCAGCGACTAGAACAGTATCCAATTCCTCTAATTCAAAACCTACGGCCTCGATATAGGTTTCTTCAATAAAAAACAACATCCGGTTGCGGAAGCGCTTTCTAGCGCGACCATTGAGTTGCTGGTAAAAGGAAACGTGAGCCAGTAACAGTTTATCCCAACTTTCTGGATGGGCGGCTGTTCTGGGATCTTCCTGACGGAATACAAAGAAATAGAGCGCGGCAGCGGCCAGCAATACAATGGGAAGAGCGTAGAGCAAGTGAATATATTTGTTGCCAAAAATAACCGGCTGACAGGATGTAAATTCTTAAGGTTTTAAGAATTAAGATTTCCTAGATTTTCTGCATCCAGTTTACTGCGTTGTGCTTCCCGTTGTTTTTGGAAACCGTTGAGGAATGCACGTAGGTATTGATCGTTAAGGGCAACGTATTTGGCATGTTTTGGATTGCGGAAAAACGCGCTCAACTCTGTCTCACTTATTTTTTGGCCACCTTTTCTAATCAGGTACACCAGCTCATCAGATTTAAAATTGAAGGCAATCTTCAATTTGCGGAAAATGATATTATTGTCCAAAACTACTTCTGCAACTGGAGTCTGGCCATCTTGTTTACCACGATAATTAACGATGACACCATTAAGAAATGTCGCCAGATTTTCATCAATAACTACATCAAAGGCTTCATCCTCCTCTTTTTTGAGCCAGTCGCTTATTTCAGATCTAGAGACATTTTCTCCACCTTTAGCATACGTATCCATCATGGCATCGTCGCTCAGATTGAGAATGTAACGCAGGCGGCGTAGGATATCGTTGTTGTCCATAAATGATTGTTGTTAGCAAGGGCAAAGATAACGGGTTCGCTTTTGCGAAAGCGAAATTACCCATCTATTCATTCTTATAAATCTCGCCATCTTTCATCACAAAACCAACTTTGCTCATCACTGAAATATTTTGCGTGGGATCACCATCCACTGCTATGACATCTGCTAAATATCCGGGTTTGATGTTGCCCAGTTTGCCCAAATGAAAAACACTGGCATTCACTGAGGTCGCGGCTCTCAAAGCTGCCAAAGGTTGCATGCCGTAATCAACCATAAGTTCCAGCTCACGGTAATTTTCACCATGCGTAAATACTCCCACGTCACCGCCAAATGCGATCCTAACGCCGCTATCCAAGGCTGCTTTAAACGATTTCCTTTTGGCGGTAATACGCTCCGGTTCTGGATCTGTGTCTTTATTCCAGCCGTTGTACTGGGAAATGGCATCGCCCGCAGCAAGAGTAGGGCATAGGGCAACTTTGTTCTTCTTCATTAGCGCATAGATTTCTGGAGTTGCAGCGTCGCCATGCTCGATGGTTTCCACACCGCCTAGAATGGCTCTGCGCATGCCTTCAACTGTACTGGCGTGCGCTACAGCATAAGTTCCCGCGCTTTGCGCAGTTTCTACCATTAACTTGATCTCATCGATGGAAAATGTTGGTTGGGAGTCTGCACCAGCCTGCCAGCGGTAGTCGGCATATATTTTAATAAAATCTGCACCATTACCTATCTGTCGTCTTACCGTAGCGATAACCGCGTTGCCGCTGGCTTCTTCTGCGCCCAGTGGCACCGTGACGCCATCATGAAATCCTTTGGGTCCGTAGGCGCCCGTGGCGACTATCGCTGGACCGGCAACCAATAAACGCGGGCCAGGTATGATCCCATTTTCAATTGTCTTTTTGATATAAACATCGCTGTAGCCTGCGCCCTCAGAGCCAAGATCACGCATAGTGGTCACTCCAGCCATAAGCGATGCCCTCACGTGATTGACCGCTCTTATGGATCGCTCCACCGGCGATTCCTTCAATACCTGATCGTTCCAGTTTGTCTCGTTGTAAGGATGTAGAAGGACGTGGGAATGTCCTTCTATAAGTCCTGGCATTAGGGTCTTGCCCTGTAACAGGATTTCTTTTGCGTCAGTAGGAATTTCCATACCTGACCGTGCACCGGCAGCAGTGATGGTGTTCCCATCTACAAGAACTACCCAGCCGGTGTGCATTTCTACACCGTCAAAGACTCGATCTGGCACCAGTAGGGTTTGAGCGCTTACTGCCGCGACAAATAACAGACCTAGAAGAAAAGTAAATTGTTTGATAGCTACTAATTTACGAGATCTTATTCATTATGAAATCAAGAAATGAATAGCTGTCAGGCAATGCCTTGAATAGCAAGGCAATTGGATGGTTGTTCTGCTTTTGCGAAAACGAACTCGACTAACATTATTAGCACCGGTGATATGTGTTCGTCAAGTGAGTCAAGTCGCGGTAAGAAAAGATTTGAACTTATTATTCATCAATTTTAACGCGATGTGTACCATGTTTAGCCTTTAAATTCAATTTAATTGTATGTACAAGTATATATTTGTACTTTTCAAACTAGTAATCCCATGCAATCCATTTACACCATTCCCGCGCAAACCAGCATTGGCCACATACACCTGAAAGTGGCTAATCTGGAACGATCCCTAGGATTTTATAGAGATCTTTTAGGTTTTGGGATTACCTCTAGATATGGCGATCAGGCGGTATTTTTATCT
>JBBSPH010000134.1:0-6862 GCA_038258985.1 Flavobacteriales bacterium | reverse complement strand
CACTTTTGCCATCATGGAATTCAATGCATGGATAATCCATAAATACATTATGCATGGTTTTTTATGGAACCTTCATGAAGACCACCACCATAAAACCCACGATAGCTGGTTTGAGAAAAACGATTGGTTTTTTGTCTTTTTTGCAAGCATAAGTATCACCTTTAAACTAGTGCATAGTTTTCTCGACATATGGTGGGCGTTGCCTATAAGTGCTGGTATTTTTGCCTATGGCGTAGCTTATTTTGTGGTTCACGATATATTTATACACCAGCGTTTCAAATGGTTGCGCGAGGCAAATAATATGTACGCCCGTGGCGTGAGACGTGCTCACAAGATCCACCACAAACACCTAGGCAAGGAAAAAGGTGAGAACTTTGGGATGTTGATAGTCCCGCTCAAGTACTTTAAATAATTCATGGCTACTGCTGCCGTTATAGGTACTGGTATAGGTGGTCTAGCTGCGGCCTTGAGGTTGCGTAAGCAAGGATATGCTGTTACCGTGTATGAGAAGAACGACTACGCGGGTGGTAAACTTCATGCTATTGAGCAAGAAGGATATCGATTTGACCTAGGCCCATCGCTATTCACGTTACCGCATCTAGTAGATGAACTTCACGGGCTGTTCCCTAATAGCCAGATCCATTTTACCTACACACCACAATCCACCGCTTGCCATTACTTTTGGGAAGATGGCACATTCTTTAAAGCACCTACGGCTCCTGAAGCTTTCGCTAGAGAAGCTGCAGAAATATTCAATGAGTCCGAGAAATCCATTCGGAAATATTTTAAGAACAGCAAGCGTAAATATGAACTCACCAAATCCCTTTTTCTAGAAAAATCGCTGCATAAGGCGAGTACATATCTAAGTACAGCTACTGTTAAGGCCTTGATCCAGATGCCTTTCTTGGGCATTATGGGTACGCTGGATCAGACCAACCAGAACTTTCGTGATAAGAAGTTGACTCAATTATTTAATCGCTACGCGACATATAACGGCTCCTCTCCCTATCAAACTCCAGGAATCATGAGCATGATTCCGCATCTTGAGATAGGATTAGGTACTTACTATCCTGACGGCGGTATGCACCGCATCTCGCAATCGCTATATGAGCTGGCGCAGGAGGCTGGTGTGGAGTTCCGCTTTCGCGAAAGCGTAACCTCCATCAATCATTACGCAGGCCAAGTCAATGGTGTGACCACAGATCAAGGTAGCTATCGCTACAACGCTGTGGTTTCAAACATGGATATTCATCCCACATATACCAATCTGATTCCTGATATTGAGCACCCCAGAAAGGTCATGCAACAGGAGAGGTCCAGCAGCGCGCTGATTTTTTACTTCGGGATAACTCAGGAATTCCCTCAACTGGATTTACACAATATTCTTTTTAGTAATGATTACAAGGCAGAGTTTGACCATATTTTCCAGCAAAGAGATATTTTTAACGATCCGACCGTTTACATAAATATAACCAGCAAGAAAACGACCACCGATGCACCCGAGGGATGCGAAAACTGGTTTGTAATGATCAATGTGCCGGGTGATTACGGTCAGGATTGGGAAAGTCTGATAGCAGCCGCAAGAAAAAATATCATTGCAAAAATAAATCGGGTTTTGAAAACAAACATTGAGCCGCTCATCGCGACCCAATACGTTCTTTCACCGCAAGGGATTGAAGAAAACACGAGTTCCTATAGAGGTGCACTTTATGGGGCAGCCAGCAACAGCAAGTTTGCCGCTTTTTTAAGGCATCCCAACTTTAATGGCAAGCTCAAAAACCTTTATCACGTGGGCGGTTCCGTTCATCCTGGTGGTGGCATACCGCTTTGTCTACTTAGCGCAAAAATAGCAACTGATTTGATAAGGGAAAATTGATGAAAAATTCACTTATCATCTTTCTTTGGATTGTGCACATAAGTGCATTGCTGGGCTTATCATTAGGATACACTGATTTTTTTCTTGAAAAGTCACCATTAACCATGCTGTATCTGCTGGCCTTGCTTGCGGCATATTTTCCCTTGATTCGCACAAAAACAATAGCGTTTTTCACTTTCTGTTTTACTGTTGGACTAACGGTAGAGTGGATAGGTGTACATACGGGATGGCTGTTTGGCAACTATACGTATGGTAACAATTTTGGACCTAAATTGGATGGGATTCCCTATTTGATTGGGACAAACTGGGCATTACTCACTCTTTGCACACACGAGATAGGCAGTAGATTTTTTCAAAATAGATATCTTGTTTCCCTTGCAGGAAGCAGCTTGATGGTACTTCTTGACTTTTTTTTGGAACAGATTTGCGATTATGCTGGGTTTTGGAGTTTTGATGGCAGCGGTGCTGGCGTGTACAATTACCTGTGCTGGTTTGTAATTGCGTATGGACTACATCTACTTGCATTCCAATTGAAAATTCGCGGTGATCTAAAGATTGCCTCACATTTATACATCGTTCAACTTATATTCGCCGCGGGCTTATGGATCATCATCAGTACGACATAGCGATTGTAGGTATGGGCTGCGCGGGTAGTCATGTACTGCTGGCGATGCTGGAGCAACCTGAATTGAGGGATAAGAAGATACTTGTTCTCGACGATTTTAGCGCTGAAAGTCTGGATAAAACCTGGTGCTATTGGGAAAAAGGCGCTGGAAAGTGGGATGCATTGCTATCCGGAAACTGGCACAAGGGAAACTTTCAAACCCAAGAGGTAGATGTCGGTTTTTCCCTCTACCCCTATAGCTATAAAAAGCTGGAAAGCCGTGATTTTATCGCTTTCGCGAAAGCGAAACTCCAACAACAACCCAACTTTACATTAGTAGAAGCAAAAGTCGATAGCATTTCTGAAAACGAAGTTGCCCTGATACAAACAAAGTTAGGTGAGTTTACCGCTAGCCTTGTGCTTGATAGTAGGGTCAATGCAGACTTCTATCAAGATAGCGAGGCAATCTCTCTCAAACAACATTTCTTGGGATGGCATATTACTACAGAAAAGGAATGTTTTGACCCGAGGCGGTTTGTAATGATGGATTACCGCTTACGAGATCCTGGAACTACAAGTTTTATATACATACTTCCCTATTCTGAAACAGAAGCTTTAATCGAGTTTACCTATTTCTCACCGCAACTAGTCAAAGATTCCGTGTATGAGGAGTATTTGGGCAAGTTCATAGATCAATATTTGGATTCAGGAATCTACCAGATTAAATCAATTGAACAGGGAGTCATACCCATGACAACCTATAGCTTTGGCAAGCACCATACTGCTCTTATTCATAAAATAGGCACGGCTGGAGGTTGGGTCAAATCGAGTACAGGCTATAGTTTTAAATTAAGTGAAAAACGGGCTAAAGTACTAGTTAAAAATTATATAGAAGGAAATCCATTGGATCAAGGAATGCAGGAAAAGCGTTTTCAGTTTTACGATGATATCATGCTCGATGTGCTCCATGAGCATAACGACCGTGGCCATCTACTTTTTCAAAATCTATATAAGAACAACCCGATAACAAGAATTCTCGCCTTTTTAGATGAAGAAACCACTTTCTGGCAAGAGTTAAAGATTATGTTGCCGCTTACTTCAATGCCGTTTATCAAAGGTTTTTTTAAAAAGCTATTTTAAGCTTTCAGGTACAGTAAAATCATGCCAGCTACCCAGAATTTTGTAAGGTTGGAATCGAGTGAATAACTCTTCCTTATACCATTGCAATGCTTGGGTTTGTTGTACGGCATGACGATGGTTTTGACTACGGTACGCAAATTTTTTCAATGCATTCTTATCATCCCAAACGCTAAAAGTCGCCATTTGAGTTACTGGCCGCTCGCCTACTCCGGCAGTAAACAATAAATGGGGATTATCAACAAGATCCTTTTGTGAGGCTGGGACATAATTCCAAAACTTCTTTAACATGGACAATTTAATTGTTGCTCGCGTGATTACCGCGATATAAGGATTCTCCTCATCGAGGTGAGCACTTTCTTCAAACGGATTTTTTCCAGACCACAGTCCGTGTGCTTTTATATTCCTTAAATAAAAAGTCAATTGACGTTCACTGTGTTTTTTGTAACGTGCATTTAATTTGCTGGTTGCAAAATAATCGCTAGCGTGTTGCTCGCTCTCCCACACTTGCAAGAGTCCATACGCCGAAAAGTCAGGTCGCGGATCGAAATTTTCCTGTCCACTACCCAAAAGTTTATAAAACTTAAGGCCCTGTACTTTTTTCAGCGGTCTTTTTGCAAACTGCATCATTCCAAATGCCCAAAGTTTTGTCTTTAGGTTCGGGTATTTATAAAAAGTAAGGGTCGTAATCTGTATTGACATAGTGGCTCAAAGGTAGGAAGTGGTTGGCAACTTCGGTAATGAATCTAGCTGAATAGGTTGTATCTTTTTACCTTAATAATTGGACATGTCTGTAAAACTCGACCTCTATCACTTCGTCATAATTCTTTGCATTTCCTGTCAAATGGCCATGGCGCAAACCTATGCCCGCAATGGTATGGTGGTATCAGATAATGTATTGGCAAGTGAGGTAGGTATTGACATATTGCAGCAAGGCGGCAATAGTATAGATGCCAGCGTGGCTACTGCATTTGCTCTGGCTGTAACACATCCAGCCGCAGGGAACATTGGTGGTGGTGGTTTTATTGTCTACGTTCCAAGCAATGGTAAGCCTACCACCATAGATTTTAGAGAAAAGGCGCCCATGGCGGCAAGTCCAACAATGTTCTTAGATGAAAATGGAAAAATAAAAAATCGCAGCAATCATGACGGCGCGTTATCCATAGGTGTACCAGGAACGGTGGCTGGAATGTTTTTAGCACATTCGAAATATGGAAAACTACAATGGTCTGAGGTTATCCAGCCAGCGGTTAAACTAGCTCGAGATGGTTTTCCACTCACATGGGCACTTTTTAACGAAGGGAATAACGCGAGAGAGTCCAGCAGCGCTCCACAATTTTTGAAAGACTATTTCAAGAGTGCTGATGGAAAACCTACAGATTTCCAAGAAAATTGGAAACAACCTGCTCTTGCTCAAACGCTTCAAATTATAGCAGATCAAGGCCATGATGGATTTTACAAAGGTAAAGTGGCCCAACAAATAGAGTCATTCATACAATCCAACGGCGGGATTATCACTACTGAAGATCTCGCAAATTACCAAGCCATTGAACGCGATCCCATTAAGTCTTCTTTTAAGGATCACACCATTTACAGTATGCCGCCGCCCAGTTCTGGTGGAGCGACCATGGCCGCTATGCTGAATATCATTGAGCTAGCCGAAACAGAAGATATTCCGTTCAATTCTGCCGCATATGTGCATTTGATGATCGAAGTAATGCGTAGAGGTTTTGCCGACCGTGCAGAATTTTTAGGCGATCCAGATTTTAATGTGGACATGCCAGTCGATCGACTTACATCGATGCAATACGCGGCTACCCGTCTGGCTGCTATTGACCTTGAAAAAGCTTCCATCAGTGATTCAACCGCTTTCGGACATCCCTATGATGGAGAAAATACCACTCACTTTTCTGTAGTAGACAAAGATGGCAATGCGGTTAGTGTAACCTACACGCTGGAGCAATCCTATGGTTCTGGAATGGGCGACCCAACGCTAGGATTTATTTTTAACAATGAAATGGGTGATTTTAACCCAGTTCCCGGTGAGACAAATAGCACCGGCCAGATAGGTACCGACCCTAACATAATCACGCCCGGCAAGCGCATGCTATCTTCTATGAACCCGACTATAGTTACCAAAAATGATGAATTATTTCTAATTATGGGAAGTCCAGGTGGGCGCACGATTATCAACACGGTTTTCCAGGCAGTTTTAAATAGCATGCTGTACAATATGAACGTGACGGAGTCCATTGAAGCTATGAAAATCCATCACCAGTGGTTACCCGATGTTACCTACTACGAAAAGAATAAGTTATCGCCAGATACTGCGGCAAAACTCCAAGCTATGGGACATAACCTGCAGGCAGTGGGTCAGCTGGGTAGATTGATGGGAATTCAGTACGATGCCGTTAATCAGATTTATTCAGGTGCGGCAGATAGTTCCAGTCCGGACGGTGCAGCTATAGGTTATTAATTTTTAGTTGATGTTGCTTCCAATCATTGTTAATACGCTTTCAAGAAGCAATGCGACGAAGAAGTTCAAACAGAGCGCAGCCGAAGTGCGAAAGCGAACTTCACACAAAACAATAAAACCACACATTTAGTGATTCTAATGTTCTTGTCTGCAACTGTTTGCTATGGGCAAAATGATTCAAATTCAATGCGAATGGGATTAAATATCAGTTAAGGTGCAAATAACAAAACAGGTATGGAAAAAGGAACAAGCAATCGCTTGAGCTTTTGCTCGAACCATCTGTTTATTTTGTCGACCATCGCCTTTCGAATTTATTTTCATCAAACCCACAGAAGCAGATTTCGAAACACGACGAGAACGATATACTCAAGAAATACGCGCCAAATCTAGGAATACAACAGGGTATAATTTTTAAAAATAAGTTAGTCTACAGCTTGTTAAGCGTACGTCCCATAACAGCTACAGCAGTTACAGAAAGGCAAAAGAAAGGATTTTCGTTTTCTGATATCACCGGGCTAGGTAACCGCTACCTATTGGGAAAAATATACCTTGATGTGCGATTCACCTTAAGGCATTTGAGTGATGAAAGTCTGCGTGCTCCTAATAACGGGTTAAATCGCAGCGGCATTGAAGTAGGCTTTTCCTACTTTTTGTGATTTGTTTATAAATCGGTATTGAATTTGTTGGGTATTTTCAAGATCCCTTTACAATTTTAAATGAAAAACACTGCCCTAATCACCGGTGCCAGCAGCGGCATAGGTAAACAACT
>JBBSPH010000133.1:0-6877 GCA_038258985.1 Flavobacteriales bacterium | reverse complement strand
GGACGGGAAAGAACTTTTCGTGCGGGATGCCTATGCGTGCGCGCATAAGGATTACCAGATGAATTTGCGCGTTATTAATGAGTATCCGTGGTCCAATATGTTTGCATACAACATGTTCTTGCGACCAGACAAAGCAGAATTGGAGTCATTTGATCCAGAATGGACAATCATTAACGCTCCAGGCTTCAAAGCAGATCCCAAAATCGATCGTACAAGACAACATAATTTTGCTATATTAAATTTCACCGATAAAATTGCGCTTATAGGTGGAACCGGTTATACGGGAGAAATCAAGAAAGGAATTTTCAGCGCCTTGAACTTTATCCTTCCTGTAGATAAGAACACATTGCCTATGCACTGTAGTGCAAACGTAGGTAAGGATGGTAATACGGCTGTATTTTTTGGATTGAGTGGTACCGGAAAAACGACGCTATCGACAGACCCACAACGAGAATTGATAGGTGACGACGAGCATGGCTGGACGGCAGACGATGAGATCTTCAATTTTGAGGGTGGTTGCTATGCTAAAGTGATCAATTTAAGTGAAGAGCAGGAGCCAGAAATCTTCAACGCCATTAAGCCTGGAGCCATATTAGAGAATGTGGTTTTAAACAAGGACTTGACCGTTGATTTTGAAGACATCAGCATTACCCAAAATACACGGGTGAGTTATCCGATTTACCACATTGACAATATCAAGGAGCCTTCCATCGGAAAGAACCCTAAAAATATCTTCTTCCTCACGGCAGATGCCTTTGGTGTATTGCCTCCTATTTCAAAACTTACTCCAGGACAGGCGGCCTACCATTTTATAAGTGGCTACACCGCTAAAGTTGCAGGAACAGAAGCTGGTGTCACAGAGCCAGTTCCTAATTTCTCTGCGTGTTTTGGAGCACCATTTATGCCATTGCACCCAGTAAAATATGCAGAAATGCTTAGTGCTAAAATGCGCGATGCAGGGGTTACCGTATGGTTGGTCAACACAGGTTGGACTGGTGGTCCTTACGGCATCGGTAAGCGCATGTCACTCAAACATACTCGAGCGATGATATCTGCAGCCCTAGACGGTTCCTTGGAAGCGGCAAATAAGGGTGATTACCACATTCATTCCATGTTTGGACTAGCGCAGCCACGCACTTGTCCCAATATTCCTGATGAGGTGTTGAGCCCTCGCAGATCTTGGAACAATGATACAGGATATTACGAGACGGCAGCAAAATTGACGCAATTCTTCCGGGAGAATTTCAAGAAATTCGAGGCGCAGGCCACTCCAGAAATTCTGGCAGGCGGTCCATTGAGATAAGTTTTCAAGTATCATAAAAAAGTCCCAGACTGCTGTCTGGGACTTTTTTTATGCCTTCATTTTATTTTGATGATGATGGTTTGTATCGCTTTCGCGAAAGTGAACTCTATATTAACCCAGTGATTTGATATAATTTTCGATAGCCATCGTCATCGACGGTGACTCTGGTGTGGGTGCCTGGATGTCGATACGCAATCCTTTATCCTTGGCCGCCTGACTGGTCGTATTACCATAAACAGCGATACGGGTGTTGTCTTGAGTGAAATCTGGGAAATTTTGGAAAAGAGATTCAATCCCGCTAGGGCTGAAAAAGACCAAAACATCGTATTTCACATCTGCAAGGTCAGACAAGTCACTGATCACGGTTTTAAAGAATGTCGCGATTTTCCATTTGATACCTAGACTATCCAATTCTTCTGGCACAAGGTCCTTCAACTTATCAGTGCTAGGAACGAGGAAAGACTCATTTTTATGTTTCTTAATAAGCGGTATAAGCTCCGTAAACGTGCGTTTCCCTACATATATCTTGCGCTTTCTGTAGACGACGTATTTTTGTAGATAATAGGCAACAGCCTCACTTTGGCAAAAATATTTAAGGGTATCGGGAATTTTATAACGCATCTCCTCGGCCACTCTAAAAAAGTGGTCCACGCTATTGCGGCTGGTCAGGATGATGGCGGTAAATTTAGTGAGGTCAACTTTTTGCTCGCGAACTTCTTTGGCAGACACGCCTTCCACATGAATAAAAGAGCGGAAATCTATCTTGACCTTTGTCCGATCAACGAGACTTTGGTAAGGTGAATTTTCCATTTTAGGTTCAGGTTGGGAAACTAAAATCGTTTTCACTTTCATACGGCAGTTTTCTTTATTTGGCAGGCCTTTACACGATAAAATACTTATATAAAAGTAAGTAGGGTGCGATTTCCAGCGTGCAAAGATATAAAATAAAATAGAAAATTGAGGTTCCCAGCAATTTACGATGGCTTAAAACCAGTATGATATGATAAAATAATAATAATCCCATCGTGGCAGCGCAAACGATGTATATCCATAGGTCATTATCTGGAAAAACATAATAGATCAAAGCATTGACGAGTAAGAAGAAAAAGCTGAATGCGGCTCGGTACAAATTGCGCTGGTGATCGATTGCCAGTACCATCGCTTCAAAGTCGCCTACTGTCGCAATAAGTTTAGAAAGGTAATGGCGGAACAGCAAGAAGGTGCTCACCGCGGTCAGTACAAGTACATAGCTTGTAAAAACAGGTTCCTGTCCAGTCGATATATCATACAACTTTAATAACATCAGGGATATAGCGATGGTATAAACGAGTATACCCGTAAGCTGTAATGGATGGTAATTGTCCATCCGGTCATCCCTCGTAATTTTTATGAATCTAGAGTTGGTGAGCACACTCAAAAACTCGGTCAGGGAAACACTGGAAAGTTGTCGTACCGCAGCCATAGCAAGCAAACTGGTGAAAAGTATAAAACTTATCCAGTCCACAGATGTTGCGATGCGATTAATGACTTCCATAGCGCCACAAAAATAAGCCGATTTAACGAACCCTTGAGAGGCGGCTCTATTAATTCCTTATTTTTGTCGGCTGAATGGACAAGACCCTGATCATTATTCCTACCTACCAGGAGCGCGAGAACATAACCCTTATGGTCGACGCTATATTGGGCGATTATCCGCAATCCCATTTGTTGGTGGTGGATGATAATTCGCCAGATGGTACCAGTGAGTTGGTGGCAGAGAAAATGGAGCAATATCCAAACAGATTGTTTTTAGAAAGACGCGCAAAAAAAAATGGATTGGGAACCGCTTATATACACGGTTTTAAATGGGCATTGCAACGCGATTACCAGTATGTATTTGAAATGGATGCAGATTTTTCCCACAATCCTGCAGATATCCAGTTATTATACCAAGCTTGCCACTTGAATGGCGCAGATCTTGCTATAGGCAGCCGGTATGTGCGAGGTGTAAATGTAGTCAACTGGCCTATGTCAAGAGTTTTGATGTCGTTCATAGCTTCTAAATATGTAAGGTTGATCACGAGAATGGATATTCATGACACCACCGCAGGATTCAAATGTTACAGGGTATCGCTATTGCGAAAGCTGAATCTCGACAAGATCAAGTTTGTGGGATACGCCTTCCAGATAGAAATGAAATTCAAGGCTTATTTGTTAAAAGCGAAGATTATTGAAGTGCCCGTAGTTTTTACAGACCGGTCCAGAGGCAAGTCAAAAATGAGCACGGGAATTATAGGTGAAGCCGTTACCGGCATATTGAGTATGAAATTGAAAAGCCTGATGGGCACGTTGGAAATATGAAAAAGATACTGATCAAGAATGCGCGCATCGTCACAGACATGAAAGTCATGGACGGCGATATTTATATCGAGGGCGACACGATCATTGAAATTGCAGATAGCATAAGCGCAAAAAACGGCGAGACCACCATCATTGATGCAGAGGGTAAATATGTATTGCCAGGAGTTATCGACGATCAGGTTCACTTCCGTGAGCCGGGATTGACGCACAAGGGAACGATTGAGAGCGAGAGTGCCGCGGCTGTCGCTGGTGGAATTACCTCGTTTATGGAAATGCCCAATACCATGCCCCAAACTACCAGTATGGAAGAGTGGCAAAACAAAATGGACATTGCAGCTAGGGACAGTTACGCAAATTATGCGTTTATGCTGGGCGGGACAAATGACAATCTAGAGGAAATCCTCAAGGCAGATACCTCAAGGGTTCCAGCTTTAAAACTATTTCTAGGCTCCTCTACCGGGAATATGTTGGTAGATGATATGGATGTACTTAAAAAGATATTTTCTAATGTAAAACTGCGCATCGCTTTACATTGTGAGGATGAGGATACCATCAAAAAAAATCTTGAAGCGGCTATTGAGAAATACGGTGATGATATTCCATTTGACCAGCACCCAGTAATACGCAGTGAGGAGGCTTGCTATAAAAGCAGCTCAAAAGCAGTAGAACTTGCTAAAAAGACTGGCGCTAGAATCCACGTATTTCACCTATCCACGGGTAAGGAAACCGCCCTTTTTGAGAAGAAATCCTCATTAAAGGACAAACAAATTACGTCAGAAGTCTGCATTCACCACTTATGGTTCACAGACGCAGATTATGCAGCCAAAGGTTCAAAAATCAAGTGGAACCCAGCCGTTAAAACTGCTGAGGATCGTGAACAGCTCTGGAAAGCCCTGCTTGAAGACCGTATTGATGTCATTGCCACAGATCATGCGCCGCATACCTTAGAAGAAAAAAACAATAAATACCTGCAAGCTCCTAGTGGTGGTCCCTTAGTACAACACGCGCTAACGGCAATGCTGCAGTTTGTTCATCAGGAACGCATTACTATTGAAAAAGTGGTTCAAAAAATGTGTCACAATCCAGCCATCCTATTTGATATTCCCGATCGTGGATTTATAAGAAATGGATACAAGGCCGATTTAGTGATTGTGGATACCAATAATCCATGGACGGTTACCAAATCAAACATTTTGGCCAAATGTGGCTGGTCACCTTTTGAAGGTGTGACCTTTAAAAGCCGTATTACTCATACCCTTGTCAATGGTCATCTTGCTTATCAGAATTTTCAGGTGCACGAAAAGAAAGCTGCCCAGGCATTGAGTTTCAAACGATGAGAAAATCTATTTTATTCATCCTGTTAATTGTCCTGAGTGCATGTGATAGTATCACAAGCACTCCTAAACCGGATGAATTTTACGGCGATGAAAAAATGGCAGATATCTTGACTGATCTTTATCTCATGGAATCTGCAATGACGACAAGCCGTGGTCAATTTACAGAGCTACAAGTATTTCCCGATAGCTTAATTTATAGCAAGTACGATACAGATAGTCTGACCTTTGCAGACAACCTATACTATTATTCTGATAGAGTAGAGGAATATAATTTATTGATGGACAAAGTGCTTGTCCGATTGGACGTTTTGAAGGATAGTGTAACCGTGCGTCAGCAGCGGCAACTGGATAAGGACAATAGCCTCAATAATCCTGCCTTGCAAAACGCCGCTTCTCAGAACGCAGAACAAGAGTAATTTTTATTTCTTCCTATAGTGGGCGGCGATTCTCTGGATAGAATCGGCCATATTTTGGTAATTGAATTCTAGAGTATTTACATATTTGCTATTATCGTATATAGTAGACGAAGTTAGAATAACGATCTGCGCTCTGGTTAAGCCTTTTGATGCTCCTAAAAATCTGGGGATTAAGGAAAAAGAATAGAGAATATACAGTAACCATTTGGGAAGCAGTATGTTCGGTTTGCTTACATTGAGGTATTCTGCAATCGTATCTAGTAAATTTTTATAGCTCATATTTTCAGCTATCAGAATGAATCGCTCGTTATAAATCGTCGATTCCATGAGCAATTCCATGGCACATGTGACATCCCGTACGTCGACGATGCCAGTACTACCGCTGGTGTAAAAAGATTGCCAGCCAGCCATTTTAGAGAATAGCTGGCCGCTGCCATCATCATAATTTCCTTCGCCTAGTATTACTCCAGGATTGACGATTACTACCTTCAATCCTTCTTGAGAAGCTCTCCAGACTTCCATCTCGGCGGTGTATTTTGTGATGGCATAATCTGTATTTACGGCATCTGGGTTAAAAAAATCTTCCTCTGTAATCGATTGGTTGCCTATGGGATTTCCCAAGGCCGCTATACTGCTGACATAACAGAATTTTTCGATCTGGTTTTCAATCGCAATATTGATCAATTTTTCTGTACCCGTGACATTTATGGTGGTCATCTTTTCAAAGGACATCCCACCTAGCGCAGCGGCACAGTGATATACCCTAGTGACTCCCTGCATCGCATCTTCAAGGCTGGGAATATCTAGTAAATCGGCCTGGATCCAAGTGAATTGGTCCACAAATCTTGCGTTACCGGCACCGTATGATTCAAAGATGGTACGTGTCTTTTTAATGGAATCTTCTGTCCTGTAAATGGCAATGATGGGTGTTTCGCTTTCGCGAAAGCGATATAATAAATGGCCGCCTACCAGACCGGTTCCTCCTGTGACTAGAATCATGCGGGCAAAAATACAAAACAGCCGCCGTTGTGCGCCAGCAAGTAAGCCAAAGCCCATATATTTGCAGGCTTTAAACCTATATTATGTCCTACGATTTTGTCAAAGAACTGCAATGGCGCGGTATGATTCACGATATCATGCCAGATACGGAAGAATTATTGAATTCTGAAACCGTGAGCGGCTACATAGGTTTTGACCCAACAGCAGACTCGTTGCACATAGGCAGCATGGTGCAAATTATATTGCTTATGCACCTGCAACGTGCCGGACACAGGCCCATTGCCTTAATAGGCGGCGCGACGGGTATGATAGGCGATCCATCTGGGAAAAGTGCAGAACGTAACTTATTGACGCAGGATATTTTGGATAAAAATATCGCAGGCGTAAAATCTGTTATCTCAAGATTTATTGATTTTGAAGATGGCCCAGAGGATACTCGTGCTGTGCTGGTCAATAACTATGACTGGATGAAAGATTTTAGC
>JBBSPH010000132.1:0-6913 GCA_038258985.1 Flavobacteriales bacterium | reverse complement strand
GAAGATCTATATCCTAAACCTTGGTAATTCCAGTTAAGAACGCCGTCTTGAGCGCAATCGAAGAGTTCAGAGTTCAGAGTTCAGAGTTCAGAGTTCAGTAAAGCTTTGAATTATCTGTAGAAGTTTGATTAATATGCTATTAGAGTTCTTCAAGGAATATCAAAAAATTCCAACCCATGATATGGAAGTAGGGATTTTGTAATCCCAATCTTGAAATTTGGGATTTGAGATTTGAGATTTCAAAACCTACTTTTTCCTCAAAATATAGATGGCAAGCGCAATTAAGCATACGACCATACCTGCAAAGAAGACCACGATAAACGTAAATGGATTCATAGGCTAGGATTGTAGAGCGTTCATACTGGATTCTATTGTTTCAATTTTGGCCAGTGCATCTGCCTCCTTCTTTTTTTCTAGTGCCACTACTTGCTCGGGAGCACTGGAAACAAAACGCTCGTTGCCCAGTTTTTTCTGAACGCTTATCAAAAATCCTTTTGCCTGCTTCAATTCTGCAGCAAGTTTTTCCAATTCGGCATCTGTGTCAATGGCACCTGCCAGCGGTATAAAATATTCACTTGATTTCACACGATAACTAGCAGCACCGGCAACCTGATCCTCCACTAGGGTGATCGTTGAAACCTTGCCCATTTTCTGGATCAATTCATTGTAATCGGCAGACAGGTTCTCGTTGTTGATAACCAGCAACTCCACCTCATTTTTAAAACTAATCTGCTTTTCCTTGCGCACTTTTCTTATACCAGAAATGGCTTCTTGAACCAATTCAAAATCTGCGAGAAGCCCAGCATTGATAGTTTTAATTTCTGGCCAGGTGTTAATGCATAGCGCATCCTCTACCCTGCGATCTGCAATAGTTTGCCATATTTCCTCCGTAATGAATGGTGTGAATGGATGCATCAAACGTAAGTTATCTTCCAGCAACTCTATTACCTCCGCTAGGGTTTTGGGATCAATTGGATGCTCGTATTCTGGCTTGATAATCTCCAACAACCACCCACAGAAATCATCCCAAATAAGCTTGTAGCTGGACATTAACACATCGCTGATGCGGTATTTGCTGTAATGGTCTTCAATTTCAGTCATCGCTTGTGCAAACCTGCTGCGGTACCACGCCAATCCCTGTGCGGCATATTGAGGTTGCGGCAAACCTTTATCAACCTCCCAGCCCTGAATCAAACGGAATGCATTCCACATTTTATTGACAAAATTCTTACCCTGCTGGCATAGGTCCTCGTCAAACATTAGGTCATTACCAGCGGCGCTGCTCAATAGCAAACCAACACGAACACCATCTGCACTGTACTCTTTCAATAATTTTAAAGCATCCGGAGAATTACCCAGCGATTTAGACATCTTGCGACGTTGTTTGTCACGCACCAGTCCCGTCAAATACACCTTTTCAAACGGTTTTTCATTCCTTAGCTCGTATCCCGCAACGATCATGCGCGCCACCCAAAAGAACAAAATATCCGGCCCAGTCACAAGATCTCTGGTTGGATAATAATAGTTGATCTCTTCATTTTCAGGTTCCAGCACACCATTAAAAACGCTTATGGGCCACAACCAGATAGAAAACCACGTATCCAGCACATCCTCCTCCTGACGCAAATCTGATGCCTGCAGGTTGTTGTTGTTGGTTCGCTTTCGCGAAAGCGTAACAGCCGCATCTATACTATCCGCAACCACAAAATCATCCTTTCCATCACCGTAGTAATAGGCAGGTATGCGCTGTCCCCAGACGAGCTGACGGGAAATATTCCAGTCCCGCACATTTTCCATCCAGTGGAAATAGGTGCTCTTGAACTTAGCCGGCAACAATTCAACAATATCCTCGCGCACGGCTTTGATAGCGGGTTGCGCCAGGTCTTCCATTTTGAGGAACCACTGGTCGGATAGTCTTGGCTCAATGACAGCCTTAGTCCGCTCACTGGTACCCACTTTATGAACATGGCTTTCCTTTTTGACCAGAAAACCTTTTTCTTCTAATTCGATGGCAATTTCCTTACGCACGACAAATCGATCCTTGCTTTGATAATGAAGTCCGAAACTATTGAGCGTGGCATCTGCATTAAAAATATCAATGACTTCCAGATTGTGCTGCTCACCTATTTTCTTGTCATTCTCATCATGTGCCGGAGTGATCTTAAGGCATCCCGTACCAAATTCCATGTCAACATATTCATCTGCAATCACTGGAATCTCCCGATTTGCGATGGGAACAATCACCGTTTTACCGATTAAGTGCACATAACGCTTATCGTCGGGATGCACGCAAATGGCGGTATCTCCCAGTATGGTTTCAGGGCGGGTGGTGGCAATTGTCACCTTTTCGGTACTGTCCTTTATTTCATATTGCAAGTGATAAAGGTGGCCATTGCGCTCTTCATAAATCACCTCTTCATCACTAAGTGTTGTCTGCGCTTCTGGATCCCAATTGACCATGCGGTAACCGCGATAAATCAAGCCTTTATTGTACAAGTCAATGAATACTTGTATAACACTGGCCGACATATCATCGTCCAATGTAAATTTCGTCCGCGACCAATCGCAGCTAGCGCCCAACTTCTTGAGTTGCTCTAGGATAATTCCTCCATATTCATGCGTCCAATCCCACGCATGGGCTAGGAACTCCTCGCGTGTTAAGTCATTTTTATCAATTCCTTGCTCCTTGAGCTTTTTGACCACTTTGGCCTCTGTTGCGATGGAAGCATGATCTGTACCGGGCACCCAACAAGCGTTGAAACCCTTGAGTCGGGCTCGTCGAATCAACACATCCTGTATCGTATTATTCAACATATGCCCCATATGCAGCACACCAGTCACATTAGGCGGCGGGATCACGATGGTATAGCTCTCCCTTTG
Source organism: Flavobacteriales bacterium (assembly GCA_038258985.1). Classification (GTDB taxonomy): domain Bacteria; phylum Bacteroidota; class Bacteroidia; order Flavobacteriales; family Flavobacteriaceae; genus Nonlabens. The sequence goes on along the minus strand of JBBSPH010000132.1, from coordinate 4,033 downwards.
ATCGGGAACTGAGGTGAAAAAATCATTCTCCATCCAGTAGGAATACCATTTTTCTTCGGCTGCTTTAGAATCGTATTTGGTCGCTAGGGACATGTTTGGCTTAGTTATTGAATTTGAGCTGCAAAAGTAATTATAACTTAAATCATACGCGGCAAAAGCGCCTGGTTTAAGAACAAAGAGTACCTTTAAAATAAATAAAGCACCATGAGATATCTAGCACTTCTTATAAGTCTATTCACGATTTCAGTAACGGTAAACGCCCAGACTAGAGAGAATACAACTATTGAGTTTGATTCTAAGGTGATAGATTATGGCACTATTAAAAAGGGAAGCGATGGCAATCGCACCTTTCTTTTCACAAATACTGGAAGCGTGGATTTTGAGGTTTCAGACATATTTTCCTCTTGTACCTGTGATGTGATCTCTAAACCTGAAATGCCTATAAAACCTGGAGAAAAAGGAAAAATTGTTGTGAACTATGACACAAAGAAACTAGGACCTATTGTCAAAACCCTTACAATGAAAGGAAACTTACAAGGCGGAATAGTTGCATTAAAATTAAAAGGTATAGTGATTGAATAACTATTTCATCAATGGTTTCTGCTCAAATTTTATTTTAAACTCTTTCCCTCCTCTTTTTATTTTTAATCGAATGGTGGAATTAGGGTTTTTGTAAAATTGTGATGCGGTCTTGTATACATTGAGGCTCTCTTTGCGGATTCCATTAATCTGAATTATTTGATCACCAACCTCTACACCCGCCAATGCTGCGGGAGAATCTGGACGAACATAAGAAACTATGATTACTGGGATCATTTTTACGAGCTTTCGGGTATAGGCATTAAATGCTTTTTGTCCCCTAAAAACAGTGTTTTCTTCGCCACCTTGGTCAACTGTATAATTTACCAGATCTACAAAGATTTCATTCCCTTGGTTGATAACTTCAATCCCGGCCATATTGTAATAGAAACCTTTACGGTAACCTGGATTCGGTATCGTGTATAATTTTTGGTTTTTATAATCAAAGATTGGTCTAAATCTTCCAAGGATTTCTCCACCAATAGAACCTAGATTTTCATAAGGTACTTCTGGATTGCCTTTAAAACTCTCTCTGTCTGGTATGGAAACCGTAACTGTATTTAGTTTGTAGCCTCCCAACTGCAGCGCATCAAATTTTGTTCGCACCCCTTGAACTGCTCCATTCATGCCTATACCAACACGATCCTCATAACCCTCAGTCGGGAGTCTAAAGTTTTCTGAATAATCCAGTAACCAAAAGGCATCTCCATTCCCGGTATCAATCAGGATATCCACCTCTAGAAGCTGATCTTCTTCTTCGATTATAGCGGTTGCGTATGGCTTTTCACTATAAAATTTTAAAGGTAAAAAATCCTTGCGACGCAGACGCCGCGCATATCTAGATTCATGTGAGAATACAAAAATTTCCTGCTTGCCGTAGTCGATTTCTACAAGATGATTCTTAAAAAAATCACTCCCTATCAATCCATTGATCTCAACTCCCATTTTCTCAGCTAGATTGATCTCCTGATTTGCCATCACTAGAAAAGCAGCATCACCACTTCTATAATTTTCAATAGCAAGTGAATTATTGTCACTGTAATAAGCGTCAAAGAAGTTGAAAGGCCCATAACCAGAAATTTTGAGAACAATTCCTTTCTGTACATTCAACGAATCGATGCCCGCCATATTGAATATGATAGATTTTGATGCACCTGTATCCAGTATAAAATTTAATGGCATATCATTTACATTGACAGGCAACACAATTAAATTAAATATGCTTTTAAAAGGAATACGGATTCTATCAACACCATCCGGTAACTCAAAACTGCTTTGGGAATATCCAGAAAGCACTAAAAGACAACTCGCAATTGTCAACCATAATTTAAATTTCATACGTCTTAAATATAATCGATCCCATTTGAAGGAGCGATACGCTGTGCGTACCTTTGCACTGCAAAAATAATTCCATGCCACAGATATCAGAAAAAGGTAGGCTAATGCCTTCATCTCCCGTTCGTAAACTCGTTCCCTATGCCGAAGTTGCAAAACAACGCGGCATCCATATTTACCAATTGAACATAGGTCAACCAGACATAAAAACGCCTACACAGGCGCTAGATGCGGTAAAGAACTCTACGATGGAGATATTGGAATACAGCCACAGCGCTGGAAACCAAAGCTACCGGGAAAAATTGATCACACATTACAATAAACTGGACATGGGTCTTTCCATAGATGACATCATAGTCACAACAGGTGGTAGCGAGGCGTTATTGTTTGCAATGGGTAGCATTTGTGACTATGGTGATGAAGTAATCATTCCAGAGCCTTTCTATGCAAATTACAATGGTTTTGCCACTGCTAGCGGTGTTACGGTAAAACCTATCACGACAACAATTGAGAATAACTTTGCCCTACCAGCAATATCAGAATTTGAAAAACTGATCACTGATAAGACCAAGGCAATCCTTATATGTAATCCTGGAAACCCAACAGGATATCTGTATACTCAAGAAGAAATGGATCAGTTAAAAGAACTGGTTCTTAAACATGACCTTTTCTTAGTGGCAGATGAGGTATACCGTGAATTTGCCTATGATGGTAGGGAGCATTTTTCAGTAATGAATCAAGAGGGTCTGGAAAATCATGCTATCATGATCGATAGTGTGAGCAAACGCTACAGCATGTGCGGTGCACGTATAGGTTGCATGGTTTCTAAAAATAAGGAAGTCATTGCTGCTGCAATGAAGTTTGCACAAGCCCGCTTGAGCCCACCAACATTTGCACAGATCGCTGCAGAGGCTGCGCTAGAAACTCCGCAAAGCTATTTTGACGAAGTTATCGGTGAATATATAGAACGTCGTGATGTACTTATCAATGCGCTGCAAAAGATTGATGGTGTCAAAGTCGCAAATCCAGGTGGTGCCTTTTATTGTGTTGCAGAGCTTCCCGTAGAGAATACAGATGACTTTGCACAATGGCTTCTTGAATCATTTGATCTAGATGGTGAAACGATTATGGTCGCACCAGCTGCCGGTTTCTATAGTACGCCAGGCATGGGAGTGAATCAGATCAGGATTGCCTATGTCCTTGAAAAAGAATCGCTCAAACGCGCCGTCAATATTTTAGATAAAGCACTCAAGGCATATCTCGCGTGATTGAGATAAAAAGCAATTTCCCGCTCAAGGAGCATAATACTTTTGGAGTTTCCGCTTTCGCGAAAGCGTACTCCACAGCAGCCTCACTAGAACAGTTGGAAGAATTGCTGGGCTATTACCGTGACCAAAACATCTTTTTATTGGGAGGTGGTAGCAACATGTTGATCTTAAACGATATCGAACGACCAGTTGTTCATGTACTTCTTAAGGGAAAAGAAATTCTCGGACGTACGGAAGACAAGGTATTTTTGAAGGTGATGGCCGGTGAGAATTGGCATGAACTCGTGTTGTATTGTATAGAAAATGATCTTGCAGGCATGGAAAACCTAGCCCTTATTCCAGGAAACACGGGTACTGCGCCCATCCAAAACATCGGTGCCTACGGTGTGGAGCTTAAGGATGTTTTCCACTCTTGTGAAATAATGGAGATTGCAACCGGAAAGCGGAAAACATTGGATAGGGAAGCGTGCAACTTTGGATATAGGGACTCCATCTTTAAAAATGAAGCGCTCAACAAGTATGTAATCACAGCGGTGATTTTCCAATTACAGGATCTATCAGTGAATCCTGTATACGAGCTAAAAACAAACTACTGAGCAATTCAGGAAGAAATGGAAACTTTGCCAGGCGACGCTTCCATTGCAAAGGTTGCTCAGGCAGTCATTAACATAAGAACCAGCAAACTACCCGATCCTAAAGTGATCGGAAACAGCGGTAGCTTTTTCAAGAACCCTGTTATTGCAAGAAAACACTACGATGACCTAGTCCGCATGCATCCGCAAATGCCTAGTTATACTGTCGATGAGTCAAATGTTAAGGTGCCCGCAGGATGGTTGATTGACCAGTCTGGT
>JBBSPH010000131.1:0-6953 GCA_038258985.1 Flavobacteriales bacterium | reverse complement strand
GGAAGTCTGGGTGCTGAAGGATTGTTTACCGAGACTACATCCTATGATCCCAATTCGCCTTACTCAGCATCTAAAGCAAGCTCTGACCATTTTGTCCGTGCCTATGGAGAAACTTATGGTTTGCCCTATGTGTTGACCAATTGTTCCAATAACTACGGGCCATTTCACTTTCCAGAAAAGTTGATCCCGTTATTTATAAATAACATTATCCAGAACAAGGCATTGCCAGTATATGGTGATGGAAAATATACGCGTGACTGGCTGTTTGTAGAAGACCACGCCGTGGCGATAGATCTTGTTTTCCATAAAGGAGTTAACCAAGACACCTATAACATAGGAGGATTTAATGAGTGGCAGAATATAGATTTGGTCAAGTTGCTGTGCAAAATTACGGACGAGAAATTGGGCAGGGAAGCTGGTACCAGTGAAAAACTGATTACTTATGTCAAGGATCGTCCAGGTCACGATTTGCGCTATGCCATTGATGCGGGCAAAATCAATAAAGAATTGGGTTGGAAACCGTCCGTAACCTTTGAGGAAGGATTGGAGAAAACGGTAAACTGGTATTTGGATAATGAGGAATGGTTGCATAACGTTACCTCTGGGGAATATCAAAAATACTACGATCAACAATACTCATAATTACCAATAGACTGGATGCGTTAAATATTATCATCATCCTCGTCCATCAATACATAAAAAATGAAAGGAATAATCTTAGCAGGAGGCTCGGGAACTAGACTACATCCATTAACGTTTGCCATGAGTAAACAAATGATGCCGGTGTATGATAAACCCATGATTTATTATCCATTATCGACCTTGATGATGGCAGGAATCAATGAAATCCTAATTATTTCTACGCCACATGATTTACCCAATTTTGAAAAATTATTGGGGGACGGGTCTGCAATAGGGTGCAGGTTCAGTTATGCAGAACAGGCCATACCCAACGGTCTTGCTCAAGCCTTTGTAATAGGAGAGGAGTTTATAGGTAATGACAAAGTAGCGCTGGTGTTGGGAGACAATATATTTTTTGGTACCCACATGCAGGATTTATTGAAGGAAAATGCAAACCCAGATGGCGGAGTCGTGTTTGCCTATCACGTCTCAGACCCAGAGCGATATGGTGTGGTTGATTTTGATAAGGATCTTAACGCTTTGACCATAGAGGAAAAGCCGGCTAAACCTAAATCCAATTATGCGGTTCCTGGACTATATTTCTATGACAATAGCGTGGTAGAGATAGCTAAGAACATAAAACCAAGTGCCCGCGGTGAATATGAAATCACCGATGTGAATAAGGTTTATCTGGAACAAGGAAAATTAAAGGTCGGTATCTTGAGCAGAGGTACTGCTTGGCTAGATACAGGTACCTTCAATAGCCTTATGCAAGCGGGACAATTCGTACAGGTCATAGAAGAGAGACAAGGATTGAAAGTAGGCTGCATTGAAGAAATTGCCTGGAGACAAGGATTTATCAATGCAGATCAATTGAAATCACTGGCAGAGCCTCTCAAGAAATCAGGCTATGGAGAATATTTAATAGGGCTGATTAAATAGATTTGCTGTTTCTTTCTCTACCGGTAATTGAAAGTTTTTCGTTGAGTACATCATTTTATGGTTGTGGTTTTAGACATAATAGTCGAACAATTTTTATTGTTCTGTGTCTAGGTTTTCGAGATTAGGATTTAATTTGACATTGCAAGGATTAATAAAAAAACATGCTATGATCCTTTTCAATTTTAATCTTTTATAATTGCCTCGGATGAACCAATAACTTACTTACTTATAAGCAGGTTACTAACTTACTTGATGTAGATAGGTATGTTACGGTTAAAGAGGTGTTTATATCAATAACGGTTGAATTATTACTGTCTACAGTGATTTTTCTAAGCAGATCAATTTTGAATGTTTTGCTGTTTAACGATGTCGCGACGCAAATGTGTAGTAAAAGCTCCAATTAATTAATATCTATCTTAAATTTGCCTCCTTTATGAATCTCGTCCAAAAAGTTGGATGATATTTAAATTATCATTTGAAACAATCTACGATTAGTAGCTATCGAATCCCAGGAAAAATTTCCCCATGCCCTACCTTATAGTTTGTGTACTTTTTACGATAGTATCCTTCGCTTACCTACGTATCGCAGATCGTTTAAATATCATAGATAAGCCCAATCACCGTAGCTCACACACTATAAATACGATACGTGGTGGTGGTATACTTTTTTACATTGCATTCCTCAGCTATTTTATTTGGAGTGGTTTTCAGCTGCCATATCTGTTTGTAGGAGTTACCTTAATTGCAGTAGTTAGTTTTATAGACGATTTACGGCCTTTGCTGCCTATGTTGCGGCTTCCTTTTCAGTTTTTAGCCTTCGCATTGGTACTGCTGCAACTCGATCTAGATTATGTATGGCTAATTTTACTGCTTGTCCTAATTTGTGGAGTTGGTTTTATGAATGTCTTTAATTTCATGGATGGTATCAATGGATTGACGGGTATCTATTCACTGGTTATCCTTGGCTTTTTCATTGTTTTTAATACCTATTTCCAGGAGTTTACTGATCAGGATTTATTGATTTTTGTGTCTTTGTCTTTGATTGTATTTGGTTTTTTCAATTTCAGGAAAAAGGCATTATTCTTTTCTGGTGATGTGGGTAGCATGAGTATCGCGGTCATTTTAGGCTATTTATTGTTGAAATTGTATGAAGCCACGCAGTCACCAGCGGTACTATTAATCATAGGCGTATATGGTATTGATGGAATCGTCACCATCATCAAACGGATATTTTTAAGAGAATCCATTAGCCAGGCACACCGCCATCACATATACCAGATACTGACAGACAAAGCAGGATTCGGTCACCTGAAAGTCGCAATAAGCTATGCATTTATTCAAGCTTTACTTTGTGCTGTTTTCTTCCTGGTTTATCAAATGGGAGTCATTCAACAATTATTCATTTCCTTGTTAGTTTTTTCTCTAATGATTGTGGCATACCTTTTTATAAACAAACGATTTATGCCAGAGACCCTGCCTTTTCAAAATTCATCAAAACTTTGAATTGTACGGAATTGATAGATAAGTACATTTTCTGAAAGTGTTGTCTTACATTGGTAAGCTACTTATCTTAATAGTATTATAGACGAATCCTAATCATGGTTTCAATGGATTTCTTTGAGATGCTTAAGCTATCTGTAAATTGAACATTGGAATGCGCAAAAGCTCAGAGCTTTGAGTTTTTATCCGCTTTTCGAAACCTATCATGAATCATTGATATAAATTATATCGTTAAACCACGATTATGAATGTTGACTTGAATCGTTTAGGCAAAAAAAAACAATCTAACTTTGAATGTACGACTAGCATTAGTGGTATCTCCTTCATTTAGTCCGATTAATGCTGATTTCCGATTTTCTGTACTTCGTGAGTGTGTATATTGAAGTTAAACATTCAAACTCATTCACACATTTTGTAAAGGCGAACCCAATCTCTAATATGATGATTTTCAAACATTATAGTATTGTAAGAAAGGCGTTATCATTTTGAAATAAAATATACAATTATCTTTGTACTTTGCACTTATGTATTGGAAGGTGACTTCGTTTCTTAAATTGACAATAAATAATAAGTATATCAAATGAAATATATTGACATTAATGCCTTAGAAAATAGACTTAAAGATATTAAGGATGAATATCAGTCAAAGAAACCTTTCCGTTATGTTGTGTTTGAGAATTTTTTTCCAAATGATATTGCAGAAAAGGTACTAAATGAATATCCACAAATATCGAATGGTGAATGGGAAGGAACAACTTACCTAGACCAAAAAAATAAGTTTCAGAAAACAACTTTCGAAAAGGGTTCTGTAATGGAAAGCGTTTTTGAGGAACTTAATTCAGCAGAGTTTTTGAAGTGGTTAAATCAGGTCACTGAAATCGAGGAAGATCTCATAGGCGACAAAGATTTATTTGGTGGTGGGCTTCATCAATCCATTAATGGTGCTTTCTTAAATGTACATGTGGATTATAATATCAATCCACAAACAAAATACCACCGAAGGTTGAATGTCATCGTTTATATGAACAAGGATTGGAAAGATGAGTACGAAGGTCACCTGGAATTATGGGATTTAACAGATGATAAAAAAGTGCTGCTGGAAAAAGTGGCGCCCAACTTTAATCGTTGTGTGATATTTGAAACTAATGAAATTTCATTCCACGGTCATCCTAAGCAGCTCAATACACCTAAGGATATGAATCGTAAATCCATAGCAACTTATTACTACACAAAGAATCGTCCTGAAAATGAAATCACTAAGGAACACAACACAATCTATGTCAATACGGAAGGATTAAATGGTAATGTCAAACGATTCAACTCTGGTGTTAAGGCGTTTTTAGAAAGGATCAATAAAAATTGACGTTTATCCACTTAAAATCAAGCGATAAAGAAAGTTATAATTGAATCAAAAAGGAGTAGCCATAAATAAGGTTACTCCTTTTTTTGTAATGGGATTAATCGCCAAATCATTAGAATCATTTGGTTCAAATTTCAGCTTTTTAAGCTAGATCAGATCAAAGCTGGCCGATTCAGAAATGCCCTTAATCCTCTATAGATCTCAAAAGTAAGAGGCAACATAAGCCTGATTGCTAATGGTTTTCATGCATCTTGATTCTTTAAACTAATATTACGGTCGGTACAGCGATTATATTCCCGCCTGATCAATATTTAAATACTCATGTTGCAGATATTCCTATCTTCGCAGCCCCTACACAATAAAATCTTATCATTTGAAAATTTGTATTACAGGAGTAGCGGGATTTATAGGAAGCAATCTAGCAGAGCATTTTTTGAATAAAAATGTTGAAATCGTAGGGTTGGATAATTTCGCTACCGGTCACCCACACCATATTGAGCTGTTAAAACAATCACCTAACTTTCATTTTATTGAAGGGGATATTCGTGATTTGGACACCTGTCATGCTGCCGTTAAAGGTTGTGATTATGTCCTGCACCAGGCGGCGCTAGGCAGTGTACCTAGATCAATTAAGGATCCTATAACTTCTAATGATGTCAATGTGGGAGGCTTTTTAAATATGTTGGTTGCCTGTAGGGATGCCAGCATCAAAAAGATGGTATATGCTGCAAGTAGCTCTACCTATGGTGATTCTGCTGCACTACCCAAAGTGGAGGATGTGATAGGAAAACCGTTGTCTCCCTATGCCATTACTAAGTACGTCAATGAACTGTACGCTGACGTTTTTTACAAGACTTATGGTTTAAATACCATTGGACTGCGCTACTTCAATGTATTTGGAAGAAGGCAGGATCCCAATGGTGCGTATGCTGCCGTGATCCCACTTTTTACCAAAAAATTGATGCTCAAGGAATCACCCAATATCAATGGTGATGGAACCTATTCTAGAGATTTTACGTACATCGATAATGTAATCCAAGCAAATGAAAAGGCCATGCTAGCCACCCATCCAGAAGCGGTAAATACCGTATTCAACGTGGCCTATGGAGACAGGACTAACCTGAATATGTTGGTAGACCTACTTAGAGATGCACTTGCCAGTTATGATCCCGCGATTGCAGATGTAAGAGCAACGCATGGCGATCATAGGGCGGGAGACATCCCACAGTCACTGGCATCCATTGACATGGCGCACCAGTTGCTGGAGTACGATCCACAATATAATATTGAAGCAGGAATCAAGGAGGCTGTTAAATGGTACTGGGATAATTTATAGGAGTTCGCTTTCGCGAAAGCGGAATTAACCAAAATATACATGAAAAATAAAATAGCCGTAATAGGACTGGGATACGTGGGATTACCGCTGGCCAGACTGTTCTCCACAAAATTTGCCGTGGTAGGTTTTGATATCAACAAGCCCAGAGTAGCGGCCTTAAATAATGGACATGACAGCACGTTGGAAGTTGCGGATGATTTGTTGCAGAAATCTCTAAAGAAAAATAATGACGGTCAAATTGGCCTGTATTGCTCAACGGAAATAGCGGACATTGCGGGATGCAACTATTATATAGTGACCGTGCCCACGCCAGTGGATAAGAATAACCGTCCCGTATTGACGCCGCTATACAAATCTAGCGAGAGCGTGGGTTCCGTTTTGAAAAAGGGAGATATAGTGGTGTATGAATCCACGGTATATCCAGGTGTAACGGAAGAGGAATGCGTCCCAGTTCTGGAAAGGGTCAGTGGATTGAAATTCAACGAAGACTTTTTTGTAGGCTATTCTCCAGAACGCATCAATCCGGGAGATAAGGAACATACAGTTGAAAAAATCCTCAAGATTACGTCTGGATCAAATCCTGACACTGGGAAAAAAGTGGACGAATTATATGCGGCCGTCATAACAGCAGGAACCCACCTCGCACCATCCATAAAGGTGGCTGAGGCGGCTAAGGTCATTGAAAATTCACAACGGGATATTAACATCGCCTTTGTGAATGAACTGGCCAAGATTTTTAATATCATGGGTATCGATACACACGATGTTTTGGAAGCGGCTGGAACTAAATGGAACTTTTTACCCTTTAAACCAGGGCTGGTAGGAGGCCACTGCATAGGAGTGGATCCCTATTACCTTGCCCAAAAAGCTCAAGAGTTGGGGTATCATCCAGAAATTATATTGGCCGGGCGCAGGATGAATGACAGTATGGGACAATATGTTGCCAGTGAGGTGATCAAGTTGATGCTCAAACACGATTTGAAAGTCAAGGGGTCGACTATACTAGTGTTAGGAATCACCTTCAAGGAAAACTGTCCCGACGTTAGAAACACTAAGGTAGTAGATGTAATCAAACACCTAAAAGAATATGGAACCACCGTAGAGGTGTATGACCCATGGGCAAATCCAGAAGAGGTGATGCATGAATATGGACTGATTACCATGGATGCAATACCAAGTAAAAAATACGATAGT
>JBBSPH010000130.1:0-6992 GCA_038258985.1 Flavobacteriales bacterium | reverse complement strand
ATTAAACCCCAAAAGTTTAAGTACTGAAGCTGGAATAATTATTCCACGTGAATTTCCTATATCTACAATTTTTGCCTCCATAATGTTCCTATATTGTTATTACAAATGTATATAATTTAATCAGCTTAATATATGGACCTTTGCACCTTTTTTAAATCCAATGAAAGAATCCAATCTCAAATATGTATATCTCGTGGTTCTCAGCATCATTTGGGGAACATCGTTTATATTGATAAAAAAGGCGCTGGGACAAAGTGAGGATGGATCTCTTGTATTACAACCCTTACAGTTGGGCGCGTTGCGCACAATGATTTCTGGAACTATTTTAATCGCCATAGGTTGGAAAGCATTTACAAGAACGAAAAAAAAGGACTGGCCTTGGCTAGCGCTTTCAGGATTGCTGGGAACTTTTTTTCCTGCATTTTTATTCGCCTATGCACAAACCGAAATTGACAGCGCCGTCAGCGCGATTCTGAATTCCACTGTGCCATTGATCACATTGATTTTGGGCGCGGCAGTTTTCGGGATCAGCTTTTCAAAGCGGCAGTTGCTGGGCGTAATCATAGGTTTGAGTGGTGCAATAGGCTTAGTGCTTGCTGGAATGCAAGGCAACCCAGAACAGAATTATCTTTTTGCTGGACTAGTGCTTATCGCCTGTTGCTGTTATGCAAGTAACGTCAATATCATCAAGCGTTACCTTCAGAATATCAAGCCGCTGGCAATTGCCACGGCAAACTTTATTTTTATTTTACCGTTGGCAATAATTGTTTTCTTATCGGCAGACGGTGCATCACTGGAATTTACTTCGCAGCCGGTGTTGAGAAGTCTTGGTTTCATTTTGATCTTATGTTTATTCGGTACGGTTGCGGCTAAAATTATGTTCAACAAGTTGGTACAAATGACATCGCCGGTCTTTGCGAGTAGTGTGACCTATTTGATGCCAGTCATAGGTCTAACCTGGGGCACACTGGATGGTGAAAATTTTACTTTTTGGCAGGCCATAGCTACGGGAGTAATTATTATGGCAGTTATCTTGGTAACGTGGGAAAAGAAAAAAACCAGCCTCTGAGTAGAGACTGGTTTTTGGAATTTACTTTGATGAACTTCCTCGAAGCGTTGCCGCTTAAAAGCGAAATTCATTAAGGTTATCTATTCAAAATCTGCGGCAGTAACACCTTCGTTGACTTTGATTTCATTCACTTTAAGAGGTACTTCTTGTCCCATAATCTTTTGGGTTACACTATGTGGAAACATCACACCGTCAACAGCTTTGTAATCGCTATAAACTATGCTTACAGGGTACGATTGTGGTCCCATTTTAAGCTCGGAATCTCTACCTACCAATAATCCGTTTTCTACATTGTAGTAGAATTTTTTGTCAGATTCACCGTATACTACGGTGTATACCTTTTGACCTTCGAATTCTTCCATTCCTTTTACCATTGCTTGATCAACAGCGTACAATTCTGGGAAGAATAAAGATTCATTTTTCATAACCTCAGTTGCTTCACCAGCATCCTGACCATTAGCGGTTCCTTTACCATCATTGTAGATTTGAGTCACCATGATATTGCCACCCATGCCCATTTCCTGCTTCCACATATCGCCCATCATTTTTTTCTCAGTCATGTTGAGCTCTCCTTGTGGCGATTGCATCGTTCCACTAATCATAACTGATTTGATCGCTTTTACTTTATCAGCGCCACCGATAGCCTCAATATAGCTAGCAAGAACAGATTTGTTATCTACACCTGCTGGAAGGCTTACGATTTCTGGACGATCGATTGGGTTAGCATATTTATCAAAATAGTTGACAGGAATCATTTTGCCATTGTATTCAATATTCTCGATGTTCTTCTGTATATCGCTCGCTTTTCCAACAAGTACAATTCTTGAATTGTCTATTTTGAAGTATTTGTTCGCTACTTTTTGAACATCCTCCTTGGTCACTTTATTAATATTGCTAATATAGTTTTTATAGAAATCTTTGTCTAGACCGTTGGTTTCAACATTGATTGCTCGTCTTGCCACTACTTCCTTATCTTCAGATTGCATGATGAAACTTCCTAGGAATTTCGCTTTGGCATTAGCCAAAATAACTTCATCAACAGGCTCTGTACGTATGCGTTTCATTTCTTTCAATGTGTTTACAACAGCACTATCCGTTACCTCATTTCTAACCTTAGTTACTGATCTAAAGGTGGATTTATAGTTGCGTCCAGCTCCTAATGAAGATCCAGCGCCGTAAGTATATCCATTTGCTTCTCTCAAGTTCATGTTTAAATAAGACCCGAAGCCGCCACCATAGATGTAATTTGCAACCAGTGCTGCATAATAATCTTTGTCCGTCATCTTAAGTTCTGACGTGTTGATTACAGCAAGTTCTGTCTGTACAGCATTAGGCACATCGATAAAGTCAATCTGGATACCGCTTACATCGTTTACTGCAGGATAAGTGAAGGTAGGAACAGTTCCTTTTTTCCAGTCCTTGAAGTACTTATTGACAAGCTTTTCAGCATCATTTTTCTTGATATCACCACTTACTACAAAATATGCATTGTTAGGCAGAAAGTTGTTTTTGTAATAGTTGTTGATGTCTTCAAGGGTTACGCTATTAATGCTTTTCTCTGTAGAAAATTCACCGGCTGGGTGATTTTTGCCATACACTAAAGCATCACGAACAGTACCGGCAATTGCCTCTGCACTATTTTCGCCAGCTTTAATCCCTTGAATTAATTGGTCTTTTTCAAAATCCAATTCTTCTTGGGTGAACTTGGGCATCAGCGCTGCCTGGGACATAAGCTCTAAGATATCCTCCTTATACTTTGCAAGTCCAAATCCAAAACCTCCATTAGCGCCCACGGAAACACGAGCTCCCATAAACTCAACTTGTTCGTTGAAGGTGTCTTTGTCAAGTTTTTGAGTTCCTTTACCCATTAATGCGCCAGTCAATGACTGCACACCAACCTTGTCACCTTCATACACGGGTGGGTTGTCTATAGTTAAACTGTAGGTGATCTGCGGTAGTTTTGAATCTTCTACTACCAATACCTTCATACCGTTTTTTAGTTTGAATGTGTATGGATTTTCAAGATTAATTTCTGGTGAGGGTCCAGATTTAGGCATTACTGACCTATCAATCTGGGCAATGGCTGTTGCTCCAGTAAGGAGTAATGCCATTGTATATATAAGTTGTTTTTTCATCGTATTATTTTTTTGAATTTTCATCTGGAGCAGTTCCCGCTAGGTACTTAAGCTCTAGTCGCTGGTTAGGGTTCAGGTATTCGTTTGCAGCTCTTTTAATATCCTCACGGGTAATATTTCGATAAATATCAAGTTCCTTATTGATAAGGTCTGTGTCGCCCTGGAGCATGTTGTAGGTAGCAAGTGAAGAGGCAATACCCTCCACACTGGAATTTGAACTTAAATATTGAGTTTCAAATTGGTTTTGAAGCTTTTGGAATTCACGTTCTGGAACCAGTTCAGTTTGTAGTTTTTTGATCTCACCATCCATGGTTGCCTTCAACTCATCCCAGTTGGGATCTCCTTTTACCAAGGCTCCCATAGTGTATGTACCATAATCCTGGCTAGCATTGTTGAAAGCCAAAACTTGAAGTGCTGTTTTATCTTCTTCTACCATTTTCTTGTACATGCGTGAGCTTGCTCCACCAGTTAGTATGGAAGATATATAATCCATCACATAAGCATCGCGGTCTGTAGATTTAGGCGTGATATAGGAATAAACGTAGGCAGGAACCTTAATGTTAGCATCATATTCGGTAGCGTAGCGTGTTTCTACAATAGGATCTTCTACGATTACAGTGCGCTCATTGCGATCTGCCTTGTTGTCGATTGTCCCAAAATAATCTTCAATCAATTTTTTAGCATCGTTAGCTTGAAAATCTCCTGCTACAACTAGTGTAGCATTATTCGGGTTATAGTATTTATCATTGAAAGCTTGAAATTCTGATAATTCAGCAGCATCAAGATCTTTCATGCTTCCTATCACCGACTGGCCATAAGGATGCTTTTTAAATAGATGTTTATCGATTCCCGTACGATACACAATTGCACCATAAGGAGCGTTGTCTATACGTTGTCTCTTTTCTTCTTTAACAACTTCGTTTTGGGTATCGACACCTATTTTCTCAATTTTAGGCTGTAGCATACGCTCACTTTCCATCCATAAAGCCAATTCTAGGTTGTTGGAAGGAAAGGTTTCATAATAGTATGTGCGATCTTGGGTTGTGTTTGCATTATTGCTTCCACCGTTGGCAGATACAATATCAAACCATTTCCCTCGTTCAATATTTTCAGTTCCTTCAAATAGTAAATGCTCAAAAAAGTGAGCAAAACCAGTGCGGCCTGCCTCCTCATCTTTAGCGCCTACTTGATACATAACACCAACAGTTATTACGGGTGCGGCATTTTCTTGATGTAGGATTACGTGCAGCCCATTATCTAGGTCATACTCGGTAAATTCTACTTTTTGCGAAAGTCCAACAGCACCAACTAATGCTGCTGCGAGACTTAAAATTAATTTATTCATTTTTCTGTAATTAGGATTCTTATGTTATAGGTAAAAATTAAAGGTCAAAAGTTACAAAATAGTTTATATAATTTTAAAATAACTCATTGTAGGGGTTGTAGTAGTTAAAGTAATTTCAAAAGTCTTTGAAAACCTTCCTTCGAAGTCTTATTTTTACCTCCATATACCAATCCACTACATTTATGAGCAGGAATTACAAATATGGACTTTATATAGCAGCCACTCTTATAGGGTATTTTCTATTAATTGACCTTCTAGGCTTAGCAGAGGTTGTTTATTTATCCTTTGTAAATGCAATTATTACTGCTGGATGTATTTTTCTTGCTGTACGGGATGTTTATAAGCATAAAAAAGACAATTTTGAGTATATGGAAGGTTTTACAGCTTCCTTGATGTCGGGCTTGATCGGCACCACAATCTTCACCGTTTTTATGGCTGTATATCTTTTTGAGATCCGTCCAGAGCTCGCAGCTTCTTTGAAGGAGCAGATTACTATTGCTGGTAGTGGTATAGAGATGGCTATTCTTCTATTTGTTTTTCTATCTGGCGTGGCAACAACTGTAGTTAGTGCCCTTGTAGTATTACCTCTTTATAAGCAATCCTGGAATACTAGAAAGGTGCGTAAGGAACAAGATCCTATGCACGACAAGCACTAGGGCGTTTCAAAAACCGTTTATTAAATGTGTATAACTTTGGTTATTTGACCAATAGGAGTATATTTGCAGCCCGAAATAATTCACATTAATCAATCATTATGTACGCAATCGTAGAGATAGCAGGGCAACAATTCAAGATCGAGAAAGATCAGAAGTTGTTCGTACATCGTTTGCAAGGAGAAGAAGGAGACACAGTTTCCATCGATAAAATACTTCTTGTAGGTGACGGCGACAACATCACACTCGGCGCCCCAGCTATAGAAGGAGCATTTGCAGAGGCAAAAGTTCTGGGACACCTAAAAGGTGACAAAGTAATCGTTTTCAAAAAGAAACGTAGAAAGGGATACCGTAAGAAAAACGGCCACAGACAATACATGTCTCAAATCCAGATCACTAGTTTATCCCTTGACGGTAGCAAGAAGAAAGATTCTTCCGCTTCCGCGAAAGCGAAAACTGAAAAAGTTGCTGACAAGAAAGCTGAACCCGTAAAGGCAGAAGAAGCTCCAAAAGGTAAAGTTGAAACTCAAACTACAGATCTGAATGACCATACGGTTGCAGAGCTTAGAGAATTAGCTAAGGACAGAGGACTTGAAGGATATTCAGCACTTAAGAAAGCTGAGCTTGTTGAGTTACTAGAAAATAACTAAAGTATAATTGTTCCCCTTTTAAAGGGAACGCCTAAAATAAATTATCATGGCTCACAAAAAAGGAGTAGGTAGTTCGAAAAACGGAAGAGAATCAGAATCTAAACGTCTAGGCGTAAAGATTTTTGGTGGACAGGCAGCAATTGCTGGTAACATCATCATTCGTCAACGTGGTATGGAACACCATCCAGGTGAAAACGTATATGCTGGTAAGGACTTTACTTTACACGCATATGTGGATGGAGAGGTAAAATTCACTAAGAAAAGAAACAATAGATCTTATGTGTCTATTGTACCGGTAGGACAGGCATAAGCCCAACTACTTTCAAAATAGAATCCCGTTCAGATATTTCTGGACGGGATTTTCTTGTTTGGTATAAGTTGATCTAAGAATTGAATTTACCAAAATGCCACAATATTCCTGATGGATCATGCAAATAAAAAACATTACCCCAATCGTTGTGAACGATTTCTGATAGCTTCACTTTAGGAAAATCTAACTGAAGATCAAGTGCTTTGAAAGAGGTAAGAACATCTTCTAGTGAGTCAACTTCCATAAACAACATTGTATTATCAACCCAATCCTGTACGTAAGAATCCTGTAAATAGAACCCATAGCCATTTAAGTCAAGATACGATAGATCGCCACCAGACCATTTCTCAGTAAAACCCAACCGTAAATAGAATCTTTTCGCCTGGATAAAATCTGCACATCCTATAAATGGACGTATTCCTTTTGGCTTTATAGTTTCCATCAAAAATGGTTTTAGTTAATTAGCCCATTCTTCGAAAGCACATGGATCAATGAGTCTACAAATACACGTTGATCCAATTGTCCTTTATTAGCGATGTGGTTGGTATACATATGTGTTGCACCACCTTGTGTGGCTATCAGGGTATCCATAACTTTTTTTAACGACTCTGTAAGTCGGGTAACTGGCCAGTTGGTCATTTGTATAGAATCTTTGGTAATCTTCAATTGCGCATCACCATAAACACCTAACGAATTTCCAGCATCAATAAAGCCACTGAGATTTTCTGTTTCAACCTCAATACGTTTGAAGTCGCTGTTACAGGAGACAAGAAAAAATAGACTTAGTAAGGCTAAATAGGAGGTTTTCATAAGGTTGTGGTTTTTACTCT
>JBBSPH010000129.1:0-7010 GCA_038258985.1 Flavobacteriales bacterium | reverse complement strand
TTCGAACTACACTTCTTACTGCAATACTTCACATTTTCCCAGTTTTTCTCCCATTTCTTGCGCCAGGTGAATTCCTGTTGGCAAGTAGGGCACATTTTGGTCGGTAGGTTGTTGGGGTTTCTTACTTTTTGTTTCATGAATATTTCAAGTATTATCTATAATATCTCATCTTAAATCAACTGGAATAAGAAAATTTTCTGAGGATATCTTTTGAAAATTAATTTCTATCGTTATCAATGTTTTAATCGCAATCCAGATTTTTCTTAACTCTTAACTCTTGTAAATCTGTATCAACCTTGGCATAACTCAGTCGGCGACTTAGAGTTACTGTTCCATATGCATCAAGTCCGTTTATTGCAAGCGATCCTGCTTTTTCAAGATTTACAAAACCGTCATCCAACTGGGTTTCTGCGGGCAGAAAAATGTCTGTTATTCGGCATAAAACCAGAATGCAGTTATTTTCCTTGATAAAATATTCACTTTCGTAACTCGCAGCTACCTGTACGCCAGCGTCTCTAACAAATGGGACAGCAAAACCGTCGCGTTCTAGTTTCTCAATACCTAATTGCGCAAATTCTGACGTGTTTTCCGGGTATTTGGCACTGCTTTGGTGCGCACGTTCCAGCAGTTCCAGATTCAAGTGATTCAGGGTTATTTGGCCAGTCTGCTTCAGATTTTCATACGTATGTCCCACACCGTGACCTAAAGGTCGCTGGATAAAAGTAAACATAGCTGGATCACTACCCAGATGGGTCACACTACTGAAAATAGCAACGTTGTCTATACCATCGCCCGATCTGGTTGCGAGTAGATTTGCGCTTTTAAAGCCCGTAATACTGTTGATCAAGTTACCGCGATAAAAACGCGGCATCCTTGCGATGTCGCTGCTGTTGTGGTGTGTCATTGAAGAGAGATCTTTCATCAAAGGTAGCACATCAATTTTGGCAGCCGTAGCTGTAGCTTTTAAAAATTTGCTAAAACCAGATATGCAGGTCGATGATCACTATTTGTGTGAAGAAGTTCGCTTTCGCGAAAGCGGAATACCCACATATCCACATCAGGAATGCTAATAGAAACTTAACGATTATACTGCCAGAATTAAACCAGTTACTTTTGTCTGAAAATTCCACCTATGGCAATCTTGGGTCCCATTATTAAAGTCGCTCTCAATATACACGAGTATTTTACGCACGTGAATGACCATCGCGAGGCACAGCAAAAAGTATTGAGAGAACTTTTAGTACGCGCCGCCGATACCGAGTTCGGGAAAGAATACGATTTTGCCCAGATTCTGGCAGAGGATGAAATTCACGAGGCATTTGACAATGCCGTTCCTTTTCATGACTACCATAGCATGGACGAGAAATGGTGGAGTCGCATCAAGGCAGGAGAAGAGAATGTTACCTGGCCAGGGATTCCATCCTATATGGCGCGCAGCAGTGGGACAACTGGAAAGAAAAGCAAAATGATCCCTGTTACTGATGCCATGCTCGAGGCAATTCGCAAGGCTGGAGCGCGGCAAGTGAGCGCGTTGACCAATTTTGACCTGGATGCAGAAGTGTTTGAGAAAGAAGCGCTTGCATTGGGTAGTTCCACACACTTAGAGGATGTAGATGGATTTAAAGTAGGCGAGATCAGTGGTATTGCGGCAAGTAATATTCCAGAATTTTTAGAAAGCAAATACAGACCTGGTGCAGCGATTGCTGCAATGGACGATTGGGATGAAAAAGTCCAGAAAATTGCCGAAATGTCCAAAGAATGGGACATCGCCATGATTAGCGGTATTCCCAGCTGGTTAGAATTGATGTTGAAAAAAGTAATGGAATACAATAAGATGGATTCCATCCATGACGTCTGGCCGTCGCTAAGTGTTTACACGAGTGGTGGTGTTGCTTTTGAGCCCTATCGAAGCAGTTTTGAAAAACTATTTAAAAAACCGGTACAGATCGTAGATACCTATCTTGCCAGTGAAGGATTTATCGCCTGCCAGCAACGACCAGAAAGTAATTCCATGCAACTAATTACTGATGGCGGGATCTTTTTTGAATTTGTTCCTTTCAAGCCAGAGTATATCCTAGAGGACGGTAGTTTGAAACAGGACGTGGTTGCGCTAGATATTTCCCAAGTAGAAGAAGGTGTGGATTATGTTTTGCTAATCTCAACAGTAAGTGGCGCATGGCGCTATTTGATAGGTGATACCATCGCTTTTACAGATGTCAATAATGCAGAGATCAAAATTACTGGTAGAACCAAATTCTTCCTAAACGTGGTCGGTAGCCAGCTTTCTGTACTGAAAATGGAAACCGCATTAGGTGAGTTACAAGAGGAAGTTGGCACCAGTATCAAGGAGTTTACAGTCTATGCCCGTAAAATAGACGGAGAATTTTACCACAAATGGTATCTAGAAACAGATACTGAAATTGCCGAAGAAGAACTTGCTGCCGCGCTGGATGAAAAATTACAGGAAGCAAATAAAAATTACAAAGTTGCCCGCAGCAAAGCGCTGAAAGGAGTAAAAGTCCATAAAGTTCCTAACGGCTTTTTCAATAACTGGAATGCAGCCCAGAAAAAAATGGGTGGTCAGGTTAAGATGGCCAAAGTATTAAGCGAAGATAAACAGGACGAGTGGGAAGCGTTTGTGAAGGAAAAATTAGGCTAATCAAATCTAAATTGAATAGCTAAATGCTCTATACAAAGCATTCTATTATCAATTTTGTTACTCTTATGTAATTGCTATCACAATCAACTCATTTCTTCAATGGTAGGTTTTTTACCCGTTGTTCCATAGCGGTTGATCAGTTCTGCAATTTCTTCTGGCGACAGGTAGAACTTGCGCATGTGGTTTTTATAGGAATCCGATAGGCTCGTATTGTTTAGAATAAAGTCCTTTGTCTTTAAAATGTAGTTGCCCATCCCATGCTTGACGGCATAATCGTCTGCTGCGCGCTCAACTTCTTTAATATGCGCTGGAGAATAAAGATATTTAAGTCCAAAAATCAGCATCCCAATGGTAGACCTACTGCGGTAATCCATCACGTGCCCCAACTCATGTCCCAACCAGCCGATTAGAACATCTTCAGGGATTTCTTCTATGCTGAAGTACTTGTCTTCTACCTTGAACTTTTTACTTATCAAAATGATATAAGCGCGCTTATTTCGGGAGCTAAAGAGGCTTTTCCATTTCGGTTGCGCCTGCATAAAATTTTTACGCACCATATCATTGTACTTAAATTCGACCTCGGTGTGTTTGAGTTCTGGGTAGAATGACATGGCCATTTCGGCCTGTTCGCGTATGTTTTCGGGAACGATTAATTTGGGGTAATTCATTGGTGGAAAGATAGGGTTTGCCCTCAGGATGTGCCGTGAATACTGCGTTAAAACAGACGATAGGCGTATCTATCCTTTTTAGAATTAATCCAGTGGTAAGTATAACAGGTTTTGGGCAGTTCGCTTTCGCGAAAGCGAACTACCTAAAATACCATACATCCAAGTCATATTTACTTTAAAACTGAGCTACGATCCCAGCATTGATCCCAAATGGATGACCAGGGCGCAGGCCAGCCGGTTGGCGGGATACAGCATACTCGCTATCCAATAGATTGATAATATTTGCCGTAAGCGATAGGTACCTATTCACATGATATTTCCCAGATAGATCAATCACGAAATTGCTATCCACTCGGTTGGTTGCTGGAATGGATCCCTGACCGGCAAGTGTACGCATCTCTCCCACAAAGCGGGCATTTGCATTTATATCAAAACGTGAGTGCGACACTCCAGCAATAACATTAAATTGGTTTTTTGCGATATAGGGAATCTCGTCACCTATTTCCACATCACCATAGATCTCGCTGTCAAAGGCATTTCTAAACTCTGTATCTGTAAAAGTGTAGTTGACCGTAATAGGCAATGACCATTTTTCATTGAATTCAAAGAGGTTGTAACTCAGACTCAATTCTAGACCGGCAACATGTGCTGCACCCGCATTAAATTGATCTGTGGTTCCACCACCACCTACAGCAGCCAGATCACTGCCTAATAGGTTGCTGTAATCATTGAAGAAAACCGTTCCCTCTCCACGTAATCCATACTTCGTGAAGCGAGATCCCAGCTCATAATTTACACTACTCTCTGCATCTACACCGGGCGAACTTCCAGGAGGTGAGAATCCTTTATGTACGCCACCATAAACGGAGATGGTATTGTCAAACCTGTAATTTGCGCCTATTCCTGGAATAAAAACACTTATGTTGTTCTCCCGACTAGAAAGGGCAGCGCCCGTGCGACCTGGGTCTGCGCTGCCATAATCGTCCCTAGTTAGCTGTATGTTTTCATACCTCAATCCTGGCGTTAGGGTCAAATTGTTATAGCTCAAAGTGTGCAATATGTGTGCTGCAATAGCTCTCGCTTCGCTTATCCGGTTAGCATCAGTGCCAGGAGTTCCAGGTGCAGTTAGCGCAAGTCTATTATTTCTCACCGCATACCGATCCACCCATTGATACCTGTCCTCTTGATCTGTATGGTACCGTAGTCCTATTTCTAGATTATTAGAAACCGTAGAGCCGAAAGTAATATTTGCCTTAGTTTGGATTCCGCGTCCGTAATAAGTTCTATTGTTTGCTTTGATACCCAATACATCTGGTGCGGTATCTGCGGGCGTGCTGAGCGCTGCGAATTCACTAGCGTTAGTTAACGGATCCTCAAGAATGGATGCTATTCCTACATTTCCATTTCCTGTATTTACAAAATCCAGCTTGTACCAGTTACGGTCAAAGTTATTGGAATAGGCAACGGTGGTAAATAAAAGATTTTCTGAAGGCTGTATGATGTGGGTCAATTGGATCTGGTCATGTTCTGTCTTTATGTAATCTTCAGAACTACCTAGGTAGCGTCTATAAGGGTCTTGGTCAAAATCCTCATCGGTCAAACCGAGATAGGTCTCGTTATCAAGCCCTTCGCTGTACTGTAATTTTAAGGTGAACGATTGAAATACCTGAGCATCAGCCTTTGTGGTGTAGCGTAGTTTTGCCGTGTAATCGTTGCGGTCAAAGCCAGTATTGCCGCCACCGTCAAGACTCTTAAAGCCATCACTATTAAAGTTGAGGTATTCAACCATGTACCCAAGCTGTCCACCGCTATCACCCACACGCAATTGGGTTTGTCGGGAATTGTAATTTCCCAAATTCATGCGTGCATATCCATTCAGTTCATTAGGAATTTCACTGGATACAAAGTTGATCGCACCACCTGTGGTGAACGGCCCATACTGCACCTGGCTGCTTCCCTTTAAAACCTCGACCGCCTGCATGCGGGCAACGTTGGGGAAATAATACGCTGCAGGAGCAGAATAGGGAGCAGGAGCGATAAGCACGCCATCCTCCATCAACGTTATTTTTGCAGATCTTTCGGCCTGTGTCCCACGCAGGGAGATGTTGGGTCGTAATCCAAAACCATCTTCCTCAGTAACATTCACACCAGGAATGCTCAAGAGCGCGCGATTCACATCTGTAGTTTGAAATCTCTGAAGATCTTCAGAAGATAAATAGTAGGATGAACCTGCGCGGTTCTTTGCTTGATACTTGCTGTTGAAAAGTGAACCTGTATTCAAGCGTATTTCTTTCAGCGTATTTATGGAATCTGGTGATTGCCTATTTTGGGCGATACCGCTTGTGGTAAGAATTATACCCAGTAAAAGAGAAAATTTATACTTCATTTTATTTAGACTAATTACAAATAGATTGTTTGAGTGTGCAAAACTATTTGTTTATTTAGACTTAATAAAAATAAATAAGATGTTTTTAAGTAGAATTTAATTATAGTCAATGGAGAAACTATCAATTAAAATTATCACTTTTGATAATCAGGTTTTTACGAGGCTAGAGATCTACCATGATGGGTATGTTCTTCCACACAATCACCTAAGGATACACCGTGAATAAAATTTCCAGCAACGATAAATGACGGATTTTTATCCTGCCAAGCATTAAAAATAGCGAGCTTATGTGCATGTCCACTATTTTTTTGAGGAATTGCCTGTTGCCAGTAATGATGATTTATTAGGTCAATGCCACTGGTTATTCCTGTCCATCTGCGAAGGAGAGGTAGGCATAAATCCTGCAGAATTACCTGTGGATCATTGGTGTTGCATTGGTCTGGTCGCACAAAAAGGGTGATCAAGGCCTTATCACCAGAAATGCTGGTATCAAAAACGTTCCCATTAAAGAGGACGCCTATAAAATCTGCGCGCTCATAGGGTGAGGCAAGAAACCCAAAACCAATGGTTTTTGATTCCAACTCCGTACGGTCTAGTTGCACTTGTAGGGTCAACATTGGATTGTAGGTGACATCAATTGTAGGAAAATCAGTCCCAACCATGATCTCCTTCAAGGAATAGGAAGGAATAGTCGAAATAATTTTTCTAGCCTCGATCTCAGAGCCATCCGATAAAGAGATTAACCACTGATTTTTCGTTTTAGTAATTGATCTTACCACTTGATTCAGCTGTAAGTGTTGACCACATGCACGTGCGAGCGCATCGCAAAGCCATTGCACACCTTTATTGAAACTCACAATCCTGCGTGGTGCAGACGGCTCTTTAATCAATCCTTTTAAGAGGCTACCGTACTTTTTCTCCAGTTCAACAAACTTGGGAAATACAGATTGCATTTCCAGTTGCGCTGGATCACCCGCATAGATACCACTCACGATGGCACCCGCCATACGTCGGGCAACTTGACGGCCGAATCTGCGTTCAAAAAAATCAAGCACGCTCTCACCGTCGGGTGAGGTACTCTTGATGAATGGCTCTTTCAATAACCGCAATTTTCCTCCAGTAGAAATCAGCCTTGTAGTCAGCAGGGTTAGTGGCGACGCCTTTAAGGTATGGAGGCGATCGTTCCATAGAATCTGGCGTGTCTTACTTTCCTGTTTTGCCTCTATTAAATCAGTATCGATGTTCAGTTCACGGCACAGCTGTTCCATTACAGGCGTTAAAACCATGGAATTCGCTC
>JBBSPH010000128.1:0-7060 GCA_038258985.1 Flavobacteriales bacterium | reverse complement strand
CCAGCTGGTCCGGATCCTATAATCAAACATTTGATACGTTCTATTTGCTCTGACATTTTCTATATTTTGGAGTACAAAAATAAGGCTAATAAGCGGCTATTTTGAAAGGTCACCATTGGGATTTATTATCCGTTTATCAATCAAAGGAATGCGTTGTTCGTGTTAGGTTCTGAGTTTTGTGGTGACCATATTATTTGGTCCATGGTAAATGCATTTTGCTACATAAAAAAGAAAGACCGCTTCGCTCAAAGACGAAAGACTAAAATGCGTTTCTTCAACTGCCGTCAGTTAAAACACTGAAGGACTAAATTCCTAATTCTGAATGAAATGATTTTATCTTAATCGCGCATCTGTATCAATATTGTATTTTTAACGCAAATCCCAAACCCGTAAGTGCCTAGAACCTACGTCAATCCCATCACAAAAGAAACCGCAACGATCCTTGAAACAAGCGCTGGTACTGCTGGCAAATACACTTATATCGAAGTAGAACTCCAACCAGGCGGCGGCAATCCTGTCCACTACCACAACCGCTTTACAGAAGAATTTGAACCTATTGAAGGTGCACTAGGCGTACATTTTTTGGGCAAAGAGCTGAGATTGCAACCCGGTGAAAAGTTTAAAGTTCCCATCACCGACAATCACCGGTTTTATAATCCGGGAGACGCTCCTATCTTATTCCGTGCGCGGTTGGAGCCCGGGCAGCCAGGTTTTGAGAATTTTATGGCAGCGCTTTTTGGACTCGTGTCAGATGGTAAGACGTTTGGTGCCAATCAAATTCCGTTGAATCCCTTTTATGCGGTAATCCTTCTCAAATGGGGCGACACGCAGGTGGACAGTTTATTATTCAAATTATTGAGCCCGTTATTGGGTTTGATGTATTCGCTTTCGCGAAAGCTAGGATACGAAAAGCGCTTGCGAGAAAAATACCTTTGAGGAAGTTCATGGCTCATGGTTTCAAAATTCGGAATTCGGAATTCGGAATTCGGAATTCGGAATTTAACCTTCATCCTTATGAGGTAGGATTGATGCCAACTTGCTGTATGTTATTAATGTAGTTGAAGTAACAACCTTTGATGAGGTTGTGGGGCATTGGTCTTTCGCGAAAGCGATACAACTACAATCCCTGAACTTATAGCTACTAGAGCTATCCAGTTTGCAACTACCTTAACAATGTCGTAACATTACGGGACACTTAAACGGCATATGGAGACCCAAAATATCAACCACGAGGACGAAAAAATTATTGAAAACAGGGAACTGAACATTTGGGAGGCGCTGATTCCCGTTTTTGCGCTGGTCGGCATGTTGGCATTCAATGTTTTGGGCGTTTTTGGGAACGATGCACTTTCTGGTTCTAACCAATTCATTCTCCTGTTGGGTGCTGCCGTTGCAGGTATTGTGGGGCATTTTAATAAGGTTTCCTACGACACGATGATGGAAGAGGTTGCCCAAAACCTAAAGTCTACCACTGGTGCGATCTTGATTCTGCTTATGGTAGGAGCGCTGGCTGGAACCTGGTTAGTAAGCGGCATTATTCCAACCATGATTTATTACGGGCTGGACATCTTGAATCCGACGATATTTCTTACTGCTTGCGTAGTGATCTGTGCGGTAATAAGTGTTGCGACCGGAAGTAGCTGGACGACCAGCGCAACCGTAGGAATTGCACTTATCGGTATTGCGGGCGCACTGGGAATCGACGCTGGAATGACAGCTGGTGCGGTGTTGAGTGGTGCATACTTCGGTGATAAGCTGTCGCCCATGAGCGACACGACCAACCTTGCTCCTGCCATGGCGGGAACGGATCTTTTTACCCACATCAAATACATGCTGTACACCACTGTTCCAACGATTGTGGTTACTTTGATCGCTTTTGTAATCATCGGTTTTTCCATTGACACGTCTGGAAATGCAGATGTAACTGTTTATCAAACTGCCATTGACAATACCTTCAACACCTCACCCTGGTTATTTTTAGTTCCTGTATTGGTCATTGCAATGATTATCAAAAAAGTGTCGCCGTTAGTGGCCTTGCTGGTAGGAACTTTGCTAGCCGCTGTGGCTGCATTGATTTTTCAGCCCGATTTGGTATTGGCCGCCAGCGGATTAGAAGAGTGGAATTTTGTGAGCGCTTATAAAGGAATCATGAATTCCATCACCGTCAACATGTCTATCCCGCCAGTAACGGACAATGCAGAAATCAGTGAAAAACTGGCCGGCCTTTTTGAAGCGGGCGGTATGGCTGGAATGTTGGGAACTATATGGTTGATAGTGTGTGCCATGGTTTTTGGCGGCGTGATGGATGCGATAGGCGCGCTGGCGCGCATCAGTAAGGCGCTGCTGAATATGTTTGATTCGGTTTTTGGATTGTTTGCGAGCACCGTGGTAAGTTGTCTTGCGATCAATATTACAGCGAGTGATCAATATCTAGCCCTGGTAGTTCCTGGAAAAATGTACGCCAAAGCGTACCGCGATAAAGGCCTTGCTCCAGAAAATCTTTCTAGAACCCTAGAGGATTCTGGGACGGTAACCTCGGTTTTAATTCCATGGAATACCTGTGGTGCTTATCAAAGTACGACGCTAGGTGTGGATGTCATCTCCTATTTGCCTTATGCGATCTTTAACTGGTTGTCACCATTTATGACTTTGTTGTTTGCTGCTTTTAGTATTAAGATAAGAGAGTTGAGTGGGAAAGTGGCTAGTGATGGGCAGGTGGGGTTGTAGGACGTTGATAAAGTTTTGATATCTAAACATGAATAGCTGTTTTTTTTGTCCATAATCATACTTAAATTTATATTTATGAGTGAAGACAGTTTAGAATTACCCAAATCTACATCTGTAGAACCAGAAGACTTATTATCGATGGTTGATGGAATACCATTACCTCCTGGAATTAAGAAGAACTTATGGAAATCATTAGGTAGGTTAATAACAGGAGTTATAGATATACCCGTTGCCTATTTAGACTCCAAATCCGAAAGTATTAAGGGAGAAACTACCGCTCTTAATTTATTTAGAAACAGAGTTGCAGAAAAAGCTTCAACTGTGTTTACCGACGATCATTCGCTAATGAATCGTGCGGTCAATTATTATGGGTCTAAACTTTTAAAAGAACAACTGAATCGTGAGAAAGTATTTGATCAAACTGCCATTGAATTAGAATCCTCACCGCCGATAGAAGACACAAATAAAGAAATAGATGAAGATTGGTTAGATAATTTTTCCAGACTAGCAGAAACTAAGTCTAAAGCTGAAATGCAGTTGATTTTAGCCAAAATTCTTTCTGGTGAAATTAAAAAACCAGGAAGTTACAGTTATAATACATTGCAGGTTTTAGCTAATCTTGATCAGGAAACTGGCGAAATTTTTCAAAAATTGTGCTCGATTACTTACGAGATTGTTGCATTGCCAGACTCTTCAGTCATGGTAATTCATTCGCCTTTTAAAAATCCAGGATCCAATGGACTCACGGAATATGGCTTGAGTTACTCCACAATACTTAACCTTCAAGATGCAGGACTACTTCTTAATACTACCTCCACATCGCTAAATGTTTCTTATGATTTTTTTATAACTCATTTTACAATTGGCAGTAAGGAATATCAACTTCAAAAGACAGTTGAGACAACAGATAAAGAAGTAAATATTAAGACTCTTAACTTGACTAAAGCAGGAAAAGAAATTAGAAGGGTGATGGAATATAAAAATGACATCAGTTTTAATGAAAAGCTTATAGAATGGGTGAAAACTAACTTCAATTTATCTTGATCAAGTTTAGGAACATTACCTAAAATCCCGTTAACCACAACACGCTTCCACAGCTTACCTTCTATTTTTGCAGCTAAAAACAATTAGCTATGCACAAATATTTATATCCACTCCTGTTTTCCTTACTTCTGATTTCCTGTAAATCCAAAGATCCCAAGGACAATACGCCTAAGGAAATGAAGGAACAAATGAGCGATAATCCCAACACAACGGTGACTACCGCCATTGGTGATATTACTTTACCCGCTCCTTATGCCACCGAATCTGAAGTGCTACAAAGTAATGTAGTAGGCTGGAAAGAAGGCAACATGCCTATTGCACCAGAAGGTTTTAAGGTAAACGCTTTCGCGAAAGCGTTGAAACACCCACGCTGGACCTACGTTCACGAGAATGGTGATGTATTTGTGGTAGAATCGAATACTAAAAATAGTGCAAACCAAATAAGCCTACTGCGTGACACCAACAACGACGGTACGGCAGATTTTCAAACTGTTTTTAAAAGTGAATTGAATCAGCCGTTTGGAATGTTGATCATTGACAACACCTTTTACATAGCCAATACCGACGGACTTTACAGTTTTCCATATACGGAGGGAGCAGACAAGCTCTCTGGATCTGGAAAGAAAATTTTAGATCTTCCCGCTGGTGGTTATAATAACCATTGGACACGTAATTTAATTACGAATGCAGACCAATCAAAAATTTACATTTCTGTAGGTTCTGGAAGTAACGTAGGAGAAAACGGTATGGAATATGAAGTGCGCCGCGCTACTATTCTGGAAATTAATCCTGATGGATCTGGAGAGATTGAGTACGCCACTGGATTGAGAAATCCTGTTGGAATGGATTGGAATCCGGTAACTGGTGAATTGTGGACTGCTGTGAATGAACGTGATAAATTAGGAAATAATCTTGTTCCAGATTATGCAACCAGCGTGAAGAAAGGCGGCTGGTATGGCTGGCCCTACTCTTATTATGGACAGATCAATGATCCACGATGGAGTGAAGACCCACACCAAGAGTTAGTAGATAAAGCCATCGTTCCGGACGTACCACTTGGCCCGCATACGGCATCTTTGGGATTTGAATTTTATACCAAAGACCAATTCCCAGCAGCCTATAAAAACGGAGCATTCATTGGACAGCATGGTTCTTGGAACCGCAAGCCTTTGAGTGGTTACAAAGTTGTGTTTATACCTTTTGACGCCGCTGGAAAACCACAAACGCCACGTGATTTCTTGACTGGCTTTACCGCCAAAGGTTCTGACAAGGATGTGTACGGTCGGCCAGTAGGCGTGACAGTTCATAACGATGGTAGTTTGCTGGTCAATGATGATGACAGTGGAATCGTTTGGAGAGTGAGCGCGATCTAATTCACAAAACATAATAACAATTTTTGAGATACCTGAATCTGTTGAAGATTCAGGTATCTTTGGTTATAACACTTCCCGATCTATACATTATGAAGGCAATAGTTAGCTCCCTTATCCTTTCGGCTTGCGGTTTATCCATCGCAACCGCCCAAATGGATCCTGCCACCGTTACGATAAAAGCTACGGAGGTTGTACAAAACATCTATATGCTCGAGGGTCGCGGCGGGAATATTATGATTGCAGTTTCTGATGAGGAAACGCTTATGGTCGATTCCCAGTTTGCACCATTGAGTGAAAAAATAAAAGCAACCATCGATTCGATTAGTTCAAAGCCCATTGCCTATTTAATCAATACCCACCACCATGGTGATCATACGGGCGGCAATGAGAATTTTAATAGTGACGAAACCACCTTGATTGCCCAAGCAAACGTTTTAAAAAGGCTTACGGCAGAAAATAAAGCGCAAGGTTATCTTCCTGAAATCACCCTTGATGAGGAGGTTAAATTGAAGACGACAAATGAAGAAAATATAATGATTATCCATGTGCACAACGCACATACCGATGGTGATAGTTTTGTTTACTTCATGGATAATAACGTTGTGCACATGGGTGATGTCTTTGTCAATGGTAGTTATCCCTTTATAGACATCAATTCCGGTGGGTCTTATGATGGATATATTGCAGCGCAACAATTGGTCTTAACCACAATCAATGAAGACACCAAGATTATTCCAGGTCACGGGAAGCTAGGGACCGTAGCCGATTTGAAAGCCAATATCAATATGCTGAAAGATTTGAGAAATGCGGTGCAGCTTCAAATGAGCCGGGATCAAACTAGAGAAGATATTATTTCTAATGAGAAGCTCACCAAGCGCTATGATGATCTAGGTTACGGCAGTGGGTTTATCAATGGAGAGAAAATTAGGACTGCCGTCTACGACAGTCTCAAAAATCCGAACAAAGATTAACAGGTAATGAGGGCACTTGTGATTTCTGGTGGTGGTAGTAAGGGCGCCTTTGCGGGCGGCGTTGCGCAGTACCTTATTCAGGAACTCAAGTACGATTATGATCTATACATAGGAACCAGTACAGGCAGCTTATTGATCTCGCACCTTGCGCTACAGAAGATTGACAAGATCAAGGAAGTCTACACACACGTTAACCAGAAGTCCATTTTTAGCGATTCGCCATTCCGCATCAAGACAGACAAGCGTGGCGATAAGGAAATAAGCATCAACCACTGGAATGTGTTGCGGCGTTTTGTGAAGGGAAAAAAGACTTTCGGCGAGAGTAAAAATCTGCGTAAACTGATTGCTAATACCTTGACTATTGATGAGTTTGAGTATCTCAAAACCTCTCACAAAGACATCGTGATTACGGTTTCTAACTTGAGTTCGCATGAGACTCAGTACAAATCCATCAAGGATTTCTCTTATGACGATTTCTGCGATTGGATCTGGATTTCCTGCAACTACGTGCCATTTATGAGCATTGTTTACAAAGAAGGTTGTGAATGGGCAGATGGCGGTTTTGGCAGTATGGTTCCGATAAAAGAAGCCATAGATCGTGGAGCGACGACGGTTGACGTGATCGTACTGGAGACTGAGATCAATTACTTGAACAATCTTCCCTCAAAAAACGCATTTTCCCTGCTTACCAATCTGCACGGTTTTATGATGGATCGTATCGAGAAGCAAAACATCGCCATAGGCAAGTTTACTGCAAATAACAACAATGCCATCATCAACTTGTACTATACACCGACGGTACTTACCACCAACTCCCTGGTTTTCAATAAAGCAAAAATGACCAAATGGTGGCAAAGTGGTTTTGACTACGCAGCCCAGAAAAACATGGACATGAACGAGATCAAACCACACGAAGATTAGAATAGATTAAAACTATTTATTTTT
>JBBSPH010000127.1:0-7062 GCA_038258985.1 Flavobacteriales bacterium | reverse complement strand
GAACTCTGAACTCTGAACTCTGAACTCTGAACTCTGAACTCTGAACTCTGAACTCTGAACTCTGAACTCTGAACTAAAATTACCTATTCCTAATATCACTTTCTACAACGCCATCGCGCAATCGTATGACGCGGTGTGCATGTTCTGCAATTTCTTCCTCGTGGGTAACTAGAATTACAGTATTTCCATCTGCGTGGATTTGATCAAATAGCGCCATGATTTCAACGCCTGTTTTGGAATCTAGGTTTCCGGTAGGTTCATCGGCAAGGATGATGGATGGGTTGTTGACTAGCGCACGGCCTACGGCAACACGCTGGCGCTGTCCCCCAGATAATTGGTTGGGTTGGTGATCCATACGATCAGCAAGGCCTACGCTGGTAAGCACCTCTGTCGCGCGGGCATTGCGGTCTTTTTTGGATTTTCCAGCATAAATCATGGGTAGCGCCACGTTGTCAAGAGCGGTTGTTCTAGGAAGCAAGTTGAACGTTTGAAAAACGAAACCAATCTCTGTGTTTCGTATTTCGGCCAATTGATCGTCAGAAAGACTGGAAACATCGGTTCCATTAAGTCGGTAAGTTCCAGATGTTGGCGTGTCTAGGCAACCCAGCAAATTCATAAACGTGGATTTTCCAGAACCAGAAGGTCCCATAAACGCCACATAATCACCACGTTTGATGTCAAGATCGATGCCTTTAAGCACCTTGACTTCTTCTTGACCTAATTTGAAATTACGCACGATGTCGCGCACCTCGATGACATTTTCACTCATAATTGCTGGTATGCTTGTTATCCATAGGACGCAGGGAGACCGCTGACGTTACAATCTCACGTAAAAAGATTGCTGACGCTGTTCTTTTCTTAAAAATAGAATTCCCCATTGAAAGGTATTGACACTCGCAGTTACGGCTTTATGGTGGGTCAAAATATGCCAGGCAGCCGTCATGGAAGCTGACCAATGAATGTCATCAATGATTATCACCGTATGGTCACCGCAGTAGGGTAGCAACTGTTCGAAATACCGGATTGTCGCATCACCATTGTGATGACCATCGATAAAGACCAAGTCATATTTTCCACTAGGTTTATTGGTCAATTTGCCATCAAAATAATCCTGGAATTTACCAAGCACCAGTTCTATATTGTAAAATTCTGATCTGTTCAATTGCTGTTGCGCATAGGCATGCACAGCTGGGCTTCCTTCCACGCTAGTGACTGTTGTTGATCCCATTGCCAGCGCGCTAGTGCCTATTCCCAGCGAGGTGCCCAGTTCCAGCACGCGTTGCGCATTAAAATAACGGGCGATTCTATACAAAATTTTGGTGCGATCTGGACTGCTGCAATTATTCCGCAGGATGTCGGTCGTAGTTCTGGTACTCACGTGCAGGCGTTTGCTGCCAGCGCCATGATCTTCTATATGAAGGAGTTGTGGATTGTTTGTTACGCTTTCGCGAAAGCGAACCAACCGCAAATAGGCTGCATCATCACGTTTATCCTGCAAGCAGTCATGCTGAAAAGCGAACACAAACGGTGAGTGGATCCCATGCAGATGCACGGATTTCCAGCGGTGAATCAGATAGTGTTTGAGTTGGTGGTACACGGATGCAAAAATAGGAATTGCAGTCCGTTGATGGTGCGATAGGCAAACAACGTTGAACTTTGAACGGTGAATCTTTGAACCCACAGCCTTTACCCGTAACTTTAACCCAAACATTCTACCCATGACAGGATCTGACCTTATCAATCGTTTATCGCTACCCGTGGTTGCGGCACCCATGTTTTTAATTTCAGGGCCAGAGTTGGTGATTGAATGTTGTAAAAATGGGATCGTGGGAACTTTTCCAGCACTCAACCAGCGATCTACCGCAGGTTTTGAAGAATGGCTGGTACAGATAGAAAAGGAACTGGCAGATTGGGAAGCAGAAACCGGCAAAAAAGCTGCACCCTATGGTGTTAACTTGATTGTACACGGCAGTAATCCCAGGCTGGAGGCAGATTTGAAAGTTTGTATGAAGCATAAGGTGCCACTGATCATCACCTCGCTAGGCGCGGTAAAGGATGTGGTAAATGCGGTACACAGTTATGGTGGGCTCGTTTTTCATGACGTGATCAAAAAACGCCATGCCGAGAAAGCACAGGAAGCTGGTGTTGATGGATTGATTCTCGTTTGTGCAGGTGCTGGTGGCCATGCGGGAATCTTGAATCCCATGCCTTTCGTGCGTGAGGTACGATCTTTTTACGATGGAACAATTTTACTCTCTGGTGCTATAAGTTCTGGTCAGGATGTCGCGACGGCTCTGCAAATGGGAGCAGATCTCGCTTATATGGGAACAAGATTTATCAACACAGATGAATCCAAAGCTACTGACGAGTACCGCAATATGATCATTGAAGCGGGATCGTCTGACGTTGTGTACACCGCAGCAATTTCTGGTGTGAGTGCTAACTTTCTAGGCGCAAGTCTTCACGCTGCAGGTATTACTGAGGAGCAACTAAAAGCCACTGGTAAAATCGACTTTGGTAAGGAAATGGATACAGAGGCGAAAGCCTGGAAAACGATCTGGAGTGCCGGTCAGGGCGTTGCGACTATTGATGACACCATTCCCGCAAAACAACTGATCGATCGCCTAAAATCAGAATTCAAGACGGCTATAGAAAATCAGGTGGAGAATTTAAAGCGGTTTTCCTAATTGTATATCTTTTAAATAAAGATATTCCTACGCGCAAAATGCAAGAGGCTTAACGATCTGTCGCCACCTTTGGTATTGTGATAATAACCTTGGTTCCTTTTCCTAATTCTGATGTGATATCAATTGATCCACCCAGATTATCGAGCAATCTTTTGGTTGTGGCTAGTCCTATTCCAGACCCACGGTTTCCATCACGATCCTCAAGATCTGCGACGTAAAATAAGGTGAGCACATCTTTGATTTTATCTTCCGCGATGCCGCGGCCATTATCTTTTACGCTTATTTCGTAGGTATCCTTTTTAGTGCTAAGATCAACATCTATTTCTGTCAGCTGCTTATCGCCATACTTGACGCTGTTGGTGATAAGGTTGAGTAAGATCTGTTTAAGCGCAGCACCATTACTGTAGATTATCGAGTCCACGGTAGCAGAATAATTCATTTTGACGGTGTCAAAATGAACAGATAAATTCACGATATCATCCACCAATTTTTTAAAATTGAGCTCCTCAAAGCTTTCCGAGGCTAGTTCTTCACTGCGGTAATACCGTAAAACGCCATCAATATAATCAGACAGGCCATAGCCTGTTTTCTTTAGGTAATTGAGGTACTCTTTAGATTCCTCATTCAGTTTGCCCTCATTGATGATACCTAACATTTCTGAAATCATCAGCACATTAGTCAATGGTGTTTTAAGGTCATGGGAGATGATGCCCGCAAAATTCTTTAATTCAATGTTTTGACTTTTGAGTTGTTCCCTTATGAACTCCACCTGCAATCGTTGATAGCGTTCCTCAAAGAGAACCATCACGTGTTGCGCCATGCTTTTCAAAGCTTGGACTTGCGTAGCATTAAGCTCTCTCGTTTTATTATCGAATACGCATAGGGTTCCCAGTCTGTACCCATTGCTATCAATTAATGGTGCGGCAGCGTAGAATACCATATTCCCCATCTTTTATGAGAGGGTCGTTTTGAAAGCGTTTGTCGACCCTGGCATCTTCAATGACCGTGACATCTGCTTTGTTATTTATGGTATAGAGGCATAAAGTATCATCACGAGGTGTTTCTCTCACATCTATGCCTTGTGTCGCTTTCATGAAGTTGCGCTCCTTATCTACCAGCGTAATTAGCGAAATGGGAGCAACACAAATAGCTGCTATTACTTCTGTAATACTTGTATAATTATCGGCTGGCATGGAATCCAGCAAATTATATTTCTCTAACGCCTCTAAACGGCCCTTTTCATCATTCAATATAGGTTCAACAGTCATAAAAGTGGTGCCGTTAATCAGGTATAGATAGTCAAAATAGATTTTTTTGTAATCAACCTCAACGGTTTTACAAACATTTATCTATTTCATGGGGTATGAATAGGCTTAATCGATAATATTAGCTTCTAGTCACCTCACCCACCAGTCACGCAGCCTTTAAGGGTACTGAAATTAATGGGAAGAATTATTAGGTCTAAGTAGAACCTCGCTCCATGCTTTTGAATCTCTAATCCTCAGATTCCAATTCTGGGCGGATCATTTCTTTTTTGATAAAAAGATAATATCCATTAACGCACAAAATAGCTACGTTCGTCAATACGATAGGTATACTTCCCAGCATGATCCCGTAGGCCACAAACAATCCACAGCCCACAGAGTTAACGATGCGCAACTTGCGCAAATCTTTATTGAAAAAAGAAAGCAGGACAAAAAGACTGGCGGCGTAGCCTATAATTTCCGTGAGATTAAATTCCATGAATAGTGTTTTTAGGCATGCAATATACCTTGATTTACAATATGACTTGAAGTGTTACTGTGCTGTATAGTGAAGTTCGCTTTCGCGAAAGCGAAACTAGGGCAAATTATTTATGCGCTAAAACGTATATGTCAATCCCACGCTATTAAGTGTAAAATTGAGGTCCAGCGAGGTTCTCTTATCGCCGGTATCGTTGTATTTCTTTTCGTACTTCCGGTCCAGGTATAAGTCAATAGCCTCTACCATGACATAACTCAACGCCCAACTGAGAAAGACGTCGCTCGCCCAGTGGTTCTCACCATATACCCTTGATAGACCAGGAATGACTCCCACGGTGTAAATACCTGCTTTTACCCAAGGATTCTTAAATTGTTTGGCAATCACGTGGGCATTGGTAAACGTGAGTACCGCATGGCCAGATGGGAAGGATCTGTAGCTAGCGCTTCCGCCAAAAGGTTTGAAGAAATTCTTTCCCAGACCAGCACCCGGCCGGGCGCGTCCCGTGGCAGACTTGGTCAACTGCTGTAAAAATCCAGTTGCTGTGGCAGATGATATCAATAACACTCCCGTACGGCGTAGCTTTTCGTTTTTGGTAAATAATCCAGTGAGATAAACCGCTCCTGATAATCCGTAATTATTTTGCGGTGCACCTGCATAATACCCATAGTCTAAGAGTATCTGTGGTACGCTGGATTTATGGTCTAGAAACTCTTCGGTAATTTGCTCGTCAAACGCATAAATCCCTAATGTGGTAGCAGCGATCCCGCCAGCTACAAGTGCATCATTACCATCCCAATACAATGGCCGGCTATAGGCAAATCCCACGCCTTGGAACACATTGCCCATATCATAGGTGAAATCCTGCCACAGGTTTGTACTATCCCTAACCACGAACTGGGTGTTCTGGCCATTGACCGTAAAAACACAAAAAAGGACCAGAAAGCATCCGTAGAATCGCATATCATTTGTTTGTACAAATATATGGGCAAAATAGGTAAGGTGTGGAATTTCTTGTGTGGCTCAAGGCAAGAATTTTGGTTAAATTCTTCAAGTTTATTGCTGTCATGGATGCTGGGTGAAACTAACCGAAAATTATTTTGTGTGTAAAATTTGAGTATAGTACAAGGTAGGTCTAGCGCAATCCCTCAAGTATAACGGGCATTTTTTTCATCGCGCAATCGTAGCCTATCCTAAACAACTCTTCCGATTTTTTAACGTCGAACATTCCATAGTTAAAAGAATCTTCTACTTCTAACGCAACGTCGCATTGTTTCAATCGGTATTCCGTATTGCTCCAGACATTTAACTGGAAAACACGCTCACTGATCTCGCGTATTCCCTTCACGCGCTCCAGCTCTTCATGTGGGCAAATGCTCACGCCCATGATTTTCATATCCCGATGCTGTAGTGGTTCAATGGGCAGGTTGTTGAGCACACCGCCATCCACGTAGGTGATGTTGTGCATCAATACTGGTTTAAAGATCACGGGAACTGCACAGGACGCAACGATACACGTCGTTAAATCGCCACTGTTGTGGTACTCACTCAATCCACTATTCAAGTTGGTGAGGCACGCGTGAAATGGAATTTTCATAACGGCAAAACTGTTTTCTGGCAGGTGTTTGTGAAGCAAACGTTTCAGCATGGCGAGGCGGTTCCACTCGCGGGTGAGCAGCTGAAATTTGAAAATACGCACAAACTCATCTTGCATGGAAAGTTCCAGGATCTCTAATGGTGAGTAACCGTGGCAATAAAGTGCACCGATCATGGCACCCGCACTGCACCCAGAAATCTCGTCAGGAAAAATACCATTTTCATTAAGCGCCTGCAATACGCCGATGTGGGCAGATGCTCTCGCGCCGCCGCCGGCGAGTGCAACGCCCAGTTTTTGTGGTGTAGCCATGGTTCAAAGATACTACTCTCGTATTTTGAATGCTGGTATGATGGTTTTGTGGTATATCGCTTTTAAGGAGTATGTAGAATTAGAAGTCTACACCGAGTGCAGTCTAAATGCTTAATACTGGTTTATGGAGATTGAAAGAGAGAAAAATGCAAGCAGGTTCGAGCGGCAGTCTGCCTGCTGCAGGCAGGTCGAGAACGAGCGGTTGGAAATGATGAGCTTCAGAACAAAAACCATATCTCGACTATCGCTCGATACTGGTTTACGGTGGTTTTAGAATAGTTCAAAGTCAAGCCGGTTCGAGCGAGAGTCGAGAACGAGCGATTGAGTTAGTTAGGAGGATCGTGCTACAACCATATCTCGACTAGAGTTCACATTGAGCTTGTCGAAATGCTCGATACTGGTTTATGAAGTTGCTAAATAGTTACAGAAGCAAGCCGGTTCCAGCGGCAGTCGAGAACGAGCGTTTTGAGTTAGGAAATCTCATTGTGCTCAAACCATATCTCGACTGCCGTTTGATACTGGTTTATGAAGATTGAAAGAGAGAAAAAAGCAAGCCGGTTCGAGCGAGAGTCGAGAACGAGCGGTTGGGATAGTTAGGAGGATTGCGGTACAACCATATCTCGACTGTCGCTCGATACTGATTTACAGGATTTTTAACAATGCAAAAAGTCAAGCCGGTTCGAGCGGCAGTCGAGAACGAGCGGTTGGGGTAGTTAGGAGGATTGTGCT
>JBBSPH010000126.1:0-7088 GCA_038258985.1 Flavobacteriales bacterium | reverse complement strand
TTTGTTGAGCCTTTGATAACAAAATCAAAAGCAGACACAACCCACAACAGACGTCAAGCTTTTGCAGTATTAAAAAGCAAAGAAGCGGTAACTGAATTGTTCCGTGATGTTGCTGCTAAGGTTGGTGATCGTCCAGGAGGTTATACAAGAATCATTAAGTTAGGTAACCGATTGGGAGATAACGCTGATATGGCAATGATCGAGTTGGTAGATTACAATGAAATCTACTCAACAGGATCAGAAGCTAAGAAAACCACAAGACGCAGTCGACGTGGTAAATCTGCCGCTCCAGCCGCTAAGCCTTCAGAAGAAAAGGTAGAAGCCTCCAATGAAGAAGAATAAAAAACTTCATAGTTAACAGATAAAGGATTAATGTTTCGGCATTGATCCTTTTTTTTTATCATTATTTTTGAATTATGGCATATTTAGACAAGAAAGAAGCAATCATCTTATTGGATGATGGGACCATTTTCCATGGCAAAATGGTAGGGCCCGAAGGAACGACGACAGGCGAGATCTGTTTCAATACGGGTACCACCGGCTATCAGGAAATCTTTACCGATCCATCGTACTATGGTCAAATTATGGTGACCACCAACGCCCACATCGGGAATTATGGAACTACCGATTTGGATTTGGAATCAGATTCTGTCAAGATATCAGGTTTGGTATGCAAGAATTTTTCGGATCAATTTTCTAGAGTTCTAGCCACAGATTCTTTATTTGACTTCTTGAAAAAAGCAAACCTTGTTATCATTTCAGACGTTGATACAAGAGCGTTGGTCTCCCATATTCGAAAATCGGGTGCGCAAAATGCTATCATATCCTCCAGAATTGATGATCGCGAGGCTCTTAAAAAGCAACTTCAGGAAACACCTTCTATGAAAGGGCTAGAGTTAGCTTCCAAGGTTTCCACGCAGGAAGCTTACACTTTTGGGGAAGAAAATGCAGGAACTAGAATTGCAGCGTTGGATCTTGGGATCAAGACAAATATTTTGCGCAACCTTGCCGCAAGAGATGCTTATATCAAAGTTTTCCCGTTCAACGCGACTTATGAACAGATGCAGGAATTTGAGCCAGACGGCTACTTTATTTCCAATGGCCCTGGAGATCCAGAACCATTAAAGGATGCTATTTCGCTTGCGCGAAAGGTGCTCGATAACAACCATCCACTCTTTGGAATATGTTTAGGACACCAAGTCATCGCCCTGGCAAATGATATTGAGACCTATAAGATGCACAACGGCCATCGAGGAATCAACCATCCTATCAAGAATTTACAAACAGGTAAAGGAGAAATAACCTCACAGAACCATGGATTTGCCATCAACAAGGAACAAGCGTTAGCAAACAATAATATCGAGGTGACGCATATGCATCTCAATGACCAAACAGTCGCTGGCATACGTGTAAAGAACAAGCCTTGTTTCTCCGTACAATACCATCCAGAAGCTGGTCCCGGACCTAACGATGCAACCTATTTATTTGACGAATTTATCGACCTAATAAAATCAACCCAAAAACAAGCAATATGAGTACGATCATTGATGTACACGCAAGACAAATATTCGATTCCCGTGGGAATCCAACAGTAGAAGTAGATGTAATTACCGCTAATGGTGTTCTGGGAAGAGCAGCCGTTCCTTCAGGAGCATCAACTGGTGAGCACGAGGCTGTAGAGTTGCGTGATGGTGGTACAGCCTATATGGGAAAAGGAGTTCAGAAAGCCATTGACAATGTCAATAAAACGATTGCAGACGAATTGCGTGGTGTATCTGTATTTGATCAAAACTTCATCGACCAGATGATGATTGATTTAGACGGTACACCCAACAAGGCAAAATTGGGAGCTAATGCCATTCTTGGAGTTTCTTTAGCCGTTGCTAAAGCAGCTGCCAATGAATTGAACCAACCACTCTACAAATACATTGGTGGGATGAGCGCGGCAACATTGCCGGTTCCTATGATGAATATCATCAACGGTGGATCGCATAGTGATGCACCTATCGCCTTTCAGGAATTTATGGTTATGCCAGTAGAAGCAGAAAGTTTCAGTGAGGCATTGAGAATGGGAACAGAAATTTTCCATCATTTGAAAAAGGTATTGCACGATCGCGGCTTGAGTACGGCCGTAGGTGACGAGGGCGGATTTGCACCAACATTGGACGGAACTGAAGATGCATTGGATACAATTCTTCTTGCGATTAAAAATGCGGGTTACACACCTGGCAAACAAGTGATGATCGCACTGGATTGTGCCGCTGCCGAATTTTTCGTTGATGGTAAATATGATTATACAAAGTTTGAGGGTGACAAGGGCGTGATACGCAGCAGCAAGGAGCAGGCAGAATATCTTTCTTCCCTAGCTGATAAATATCCTATCATTTCCATCGAGGATGGAATGGATGAGAACGATTGGGACGGCTGGAAAATGCTTACCGAAATCGCTGGACATAAAGTACAGCTGGTGGGTGACGATCTTTTTGTGACCAATGTTGAGCGACTATCGCGCGGTATCGAGCAGAACATTGCGAACTCCATCTTAATTAAGGTGAACCAGATAGGAACACTTACGGAGACTATTGCCGCCGTAAACATGGCGCACAAGGCCGGTTACACGTCCGTCATGTCACACCGCAGTGGTGAGACAGAGGACAATACCATTGCAGATCTTGCAGTCGCATTAGGCACTGGCCAGATCAAGACAGGTAGTGCATCCCGCTCTGACCGTATGGCGAAATATAACCAACTGCTAAGGATTGAAGAAGAGTTGCACAGCGCAGCTTATTTCCCAGGCCGTAAGGCGTTCCGCATTCGATAATTGTTTTTCCGATTTTAAAGTGATTAAAAGCCATCCGCCCGGATGGCTTTTTTATGTTTGGTCAAACGTGCAGCAATTTAATTAGAACTTGACCAAACGGTTATTTTCT
Source organism: Flavobacteriales bacterium (assembly GCA_038258985.1). Classification (GTDB taxonomy): domain Bacteria; phylum Bacteroidota; class Bacteroidia; order Flavobacteriales; family Flavobacteriaceae; genus Nonlabens. Next base: position 4,158 of record JBBSPH010000126.1, on the reverse strand, counting down.
TTTTGATCTATTGGGTTTACGCTTTCGCGAAAGCGTAATTCCATCAAGTTTATCTAAAATGATGGATTGCTTCTTGTCAAAATCCAATTATTGCTAGTTCTAATTCCAAATCTTTTACTAAAGTGGTGAACATACGATACATAAAATTTCTGAATGCCGCGTTCCAGTTGTATTTTTGAGAGAATAATTAAGAAAGAAAATGACAGATAAAGCGATATTAGAGATTGACGGGAAAAAATTCGAATTTCCAATAATTACAGGGACAGAAAATGAACGTGCCATCGACATCAAATCACTGAGAAGTGTGACTGAGGGCGTGGTTACAATTGATCCGGGATACAAGAATACGGGTAGCTGTGAAAGCGCCATCACTTATCTAGATGGAGAGGAAGGAATTTTGAGGTACCGTGGATACTCCATTGAGGAGCTTGCTGAAAAGGCAGGTTTCCTTGAGGTTTCCTATCTACTGATGTTTGGCGAATTGCCAACAGCTGCACAATTGGAAAAATTTCATAATGATATAAAAGCTAATTCCCATGTTGATGAGGAGATGAAGAAGATCTTGGACGGATTTCCTAAATCTGCCCACCCGATGGGTGTTTTGTCTTCATTAACCAGTGCATTGATCTCATTCAATCCATCGTCCGTAAATGTGGAGAGCGATGAAGATATGTACAAGGCGATCGTCAAGATCATGGGTAAATTTCCTGTGCTTGTTGCCTGGGCGTTGCGCAAAAGAACAGGACAACCTCTAGATTATGGCGATGATAGCCTTGGTTATGTAGAAAACATCCTTAAAATGATGTTCAAAAAGGCAAGTTCTGACTATAAACAAAACCCAACACTAGTTGACGCGCTAGATAAATTATTGATTCTGCATGCAGACCATGAGCAAAATTGCTCTACAAGTACGGTGCGTATTGTAGGATCTTCCCACGCTGGATTATTTGCAAGCTTAAGTGCTGGTATCAATGCGCTATGGGGACCATTGCATGGTGGTGCTAACCAAGCGGTTCTTGAAATGCTTGAGGCGATTAAGGAAGATGGTGGAGATACTAAAAAATACATGGGCAAGGCTAAGGATAAGGAAGATCCTTTTCGTTTGATGGGCTTTGGGCACAGGGTTTACAAGAATTTTGACCCACGAGCTAAGATCATCAAAAAATCAGCTGATGAAGTATTGTCTGAGCTAGGAGTTGATGATCCTATTCTAGATATAGCAAAAGCTTTGGAGAAAGAAGCTCTAGAAGATTCCTATTTTGTAGACCGTAAATTATATCCTAATGTGGATTTCTATTCAGGTATCATTTACCGAGCTATGGGCATCCCAACAGAGATGTTTACGGTAATGTTTGCTTTAGGTAGATTGCCTGGATGGATCGCACAATGGAAGGAAATGCGCGAGAACAAAGAGCCAATTGGCCGTCCACGTCAGATTTATACGGGAGAAACACACCGACCATTTAAGCCAGTTTCTGAAAGATAGGAACCACTTACAAATGATAAAATCCCGCAGGTTTTTCCTGCGGGATTTTTTGCATTAGATTTTGGGGTGGTTCGCTTTCGCGAAAGCGACACAATTGTCAGGCATCCGCACACCTGATTTGAGATTGTAGTTGTTCTATTTGATTACTGCCCAGTATAGTAACCGAACATTTGATAGATGAATAAGCCAACTCCTGCAATAATGAGGTATACATTGGCTGCATTGTAGAAGGAAATGTAGCTCTGTTTTTTTTGCCATCGGGTGATTAGGAAAACAATAGGAACCAATGCGAGAACCTGACCCAGTTCAACACCAACATTAAAGCTAATGATTTTGGCAAGGAACTGTTCAGTCCCGTTTTCAAATGATTGAAGCCGAGTAGATAGCCCAAAACCATGGATTAATCCAAAAATGAAAACCATTACCAAAAGATTGGGTGATTTCATTTTCAGCTTTTCAAAACCACGTAAATTCTCAAAGCCTTTGTAAAGCACACTCAAGGCAATCACGGCATCAATTATATGCTCATTTGCATTGATACCCAGATAGGTTGCACCTATCAAGGTTATGCTGTGACCGATAGTGAATACGGTGATAAACTTGAGAATATCCTTGAATCCGGTAAGGTAAAAGACCACGCCAGCCAGGAACAGCAAATGGTCATAACCAGTAAGCATATGTTTTGCACCTACATAAACATAGGACAGTAGGCCACCATCATTCAACGTCGCCTGGTCAGACGAGCTTACTCCGTGCGCCGCACTCACCAGCGGAACCATTAAGGCAACTGCAATAAAAATATAACTACGCCTTTGACGCATCTACTTTTTTCTATTAAAGAAGAAAAACAAGCCTCCTACGATGATAATGCTGGCAGTTATGAATATCCACATGGGTATTCCCTCGTCATCGTGTTCATGGCTGTGTTCATTTTCATGACTATGCGCAATCTCGAATGTCAGGGTCGCCCAGTTGGATTCGTGCGTGAGCCCTTCTTCTTCCGTATTCACGAGATGGATTGTGCGTAGGTAGTAGATACCATCGGCGTTGAGCTTTACAGTAACTTCTCCACTCTCATTGGTACGTAATTCTTGACCAGTTGTGTGGGTATGTTTTTCAGTGGCATCGTTTCCATTTGATACAGTATCACCGTGCTCGTGCTCATGATTATCTTCCTGTTGTGCGGCATCGTGTTCATGGTCATGGCTGTGCTGTTGTCCATCGTCATGTGTATGGGGGTGTTCATGGCTATCTCCTTGTTCTTTATGATTGTCTGCCTGTCCATGGGAATGTGGTTTTTCATTGCCGTGTGAGTGCATTTCTTCACTGACTTCGTGAGAATGACTGTTATTTGAAGGCTTGCTGTCTGCATACACCAGTTGATCCACTAATGGGTTTCCATCACGCAACAATTTTACAACTATACCATCACCAGTATGCAGTTCATAAGGATTGGATTGAGGTATGAATTCAATGGGATAACCTAAAGGTTTGCTCCAGTCACCTGTTGTAGAATCGCCTACTTGAAATATGACTTTGACATGTTTGGAGTATTTTTCTACCGCATTTTGTTCAAGCAGATTGTTCTCTCTGCGGGATTCCAACATATCCTGGACACCATCGTGCTCCAGATAATCGTTAAAAGCTTGCGCCGCCATTTCAATATTTCTTGCTTTAGTAGACACGCCAGCTACCCAGGTACCAGCTTTTCCCGTAGTAAAATTCAGATAGGTGATGCTGTCCATTTCTGTCCACTGGTCTTCGGTAATGGTAATTCGGTTATTATTGCCTACCAGGCTGGCATCCATCATACGATCACGATCAATGACGTTTTCGCTTTTTTCAAAAGTGCCGTTGAATAATTGAATTTGCGATTGCGTATCTGGTGGCAAGAAATATGAGTCTAACTTTAGGTACATATCATGGCTACAAAGAAGTAGCACTAACAAAAGGAATAACAGGTTCTTTTTCATTAAAATCCAATTTAGATTCAAAACATAGAGGTTCTAAAAATACAATTATTCAGCTACTTACCACGACTCCTAACTAGCAACAAACGACTCAAACTACCGTTGGAGTTACGGATTGAGAACCGTCGACTACTAGGATTTTACTCCACAAACCTGAGGTTTAGCGCCCAACGAAATAAAGATAGGCCTCCATCGCGGCATCAATTAGTAGTAAATTTGCAGCATGAATCGATTGAACCTTCACGTTACTGATGAAACATCACGGCTTAGGTCCGTTGTATTGGGAACTGCCAAAAGCAACGGGCCGACACCCGCATTGGAAGATGCCTATGATCCTAAATCACGCGAGCATATTCTAGCCAATACCTATCCAAAAATTGAAGATATGGTGCTGGAGATGGAAGCTGTCGCGGCTGTTTTCAAGAAATATAACGTTGAAGTTTTTAGACCAGAGCAACTAGAGGATTGCAACCAGATATTTACTAGAGATATTGGTTTTGTTATCGATGACACGTTTATCAAGGCCAACATTTTACCAGACCGTGAGGAAGAGCTGGATGCCATACAATATGTTTTGAACCACATAGCATCAGATAAGGTAATACGCCCGCCAGAAGAAGTTCATGTGGAAGGAGGCGACGTCATGCTGCACGACGACTATATTTTTGTAGGTACTTACCGCGGTGCCGATTATGCAGATTA
>JBBSPH010000125.1:0-7095 GCA_038258985.1 Flavobacteriales bacterium | reverse complement strand
TGATAGGTGGATGAGCAGAAAATCAAGACCTGCTGCATGTCATGTTTTTCAATCAAATGGCGTAATAAAACTCCTTTTTTCTCCTCGGTTACCCGGTAGCCTATTTGTTTGATGAGCGCTAGATCTTCTTCTGGAACCTGAATATTGATCACCACGGGATCTATCGTCAGGTGCTGGATGATTTCAGAAACCTTGGGCGATAGCGTAGCAGAAAATAATAAGGTCTGTATTTTTTTGGGCAACCTCGCAAAAACCTGATCCATCTCTTCACGGAAACCCATCGACAGCATTTTGTCGGCCTCGTCCAGAACTAGGATTTTGGTATTCGCAATTTTAACGGCATTTTTCTCGATGAGTTCCAGTAAACGTCCGGGAGTGGCTACTAAAATATCCACCGTATTCATCTTCATCATCTGCGGATTGATGCTCACTCCACCATAAATCGCCATCGTAATCAATGGGTTTTCCAATGCCTTTGAAAATAAAATAATAGCCTCACTTACCTGTACGGCAAGTTCCCGGGTTGGCACCATAACCAATGCCTGGATCTCCCGATTTTCGGAACGATTATTTTTGAGTCGGTCGAGTAGTGGTAGGACGTAGGCAAGCGTTTTTCCAGAACCTGTTTTGGCAATTCCCATCACATCTTTCCCGTCCAGAATGGGTGGTATCGCTTGTTCTTGAATAGGCGTAGGTTGTGGGAATTGGTTCTTATCCAGCTGGCTTATAAGTGCGCTGGAAAGTTTTAGGTCTTGGAACGTCATATGGTAAGGTAAGTTGCAAAGGTAAGAAGCCTAGATGCTAAACCTATATTAAGATCGCTGGGTTTATTTTTTCAAGTAGCTGTTGTGGTTTAATTTTCCATTATGTCAAAACTCCCTGCCACTTATTATCAGCATAACGACGTCGTTTTCCTAGCCAAAGATTTAATTGGTAAAACAATCGTTTCCATGGTCGATGGGAAACGAACTAGCGGCATCATCACAGAGACTGAAGCCTATCGCGGTTATGATGACAAGGCCTGCCATGCACATCTTGGACGATTTACAGAGCGTACCAAAATCATGTATGAAACTGGTGGTGTTGCCTATGTCTACTTGTGTTACGGCATCCACCACCTTTTTAATATCATTACAAATACAGACCAACAGGCAGATGCGATTTTGATCAGGGCAGTAGAACCAGTGGATGGGATCGACGTGATGTTGGAGCGTCGCGGCAAGGAGAAATTAGACAAGACGCTCACCTCTGGACCTGGAAATTTTAGTAAGGCTTTTGCATTAGATCGGTCGCATTATGGAGAAGATTTGACGGGTGATATCGTGTGGATCACTTCGGCTCCGCTCAGTGACCGCAGTTCGAAACCTTCCAATGTGGAATCTCTCACTTCGGCTGCGTTCAGTGACCGCAGTGAAGACAATAACCAAAACAACTCACTTAGAGAAAGCGATATCACGATTAGTAAAAGAATAGGCATCGATTATGCCGAGGAAGATAAAGATCTACCTTGGCGGTTTTATTTGAATACGTCCAAGTTTGTGAGTAAACGATAAGTTTGATGTTTAGTCAGTTTTCGCGAAAGCGAGAAATTCTTAACTATCGGTATTCGGGATTTTCAAATGCCCATTTGTTTCCTTTATCCCATTGCTCTCTAGAGTTCCCGTAAGCGGAATAACCGTTGTTCGTTTTGAGCATATGCGCAAGATGCATCAAATTATACGTCATAAAGGTCGTGTTGCGCTTGGTAAAATCGTTATCCAGTCCAACTTTACCATCATCGCCATAACTAGGTCCATGTCCAGCTTCACCTATCCAGCCAGCATCTGCTTGCGGTGGTATGGAATAACCTACATGCTGCAAAGAATACAAGATTCCCATCGCACAATGCTTGATGCCGTCCTCATTTCCTGTAATGATGGTACCGCCTACTTTGCCATAAAATTTATACTGACCTTTGTCATTAGTCAAACCGCTCATAGAATACAGACGCTCGATAAGTAATTGGCATTGTGAGGACTTCTCGCCTAGCCAGATGGGTGTTCCTACAATCAGAATATCGGCATCCATGACTTTTTTTGAAATCCCAACCCAATCGTCTTTTTCCCAACCATGCTTAGTCATATCTGGCTGCACACCGCTTGCGATTTCATGATCAATAAATCGTATATGCTCAATCTTTACACCTTCCTTTTCCATGATAGATGCACTCACGTCCATCAATAACTTTGTATGGCTGGTAGTAGGCGATTTTTTTAAGGTACAGTTTATATATAGGGCTTTGAGCTTGGAAAAGTCTGGCGTATTCATAATTGGCTTTATTTGAAGATTAAATTTCGGATAAAAGAATTGGAATATTGGTTTAAATCCTGCCAACTTGGGCATAAAAATGCCAGCTTGTCATTTGTGGTGTTTTGGTACTCGATTTGACCATTGAAGCTGTTGACGTTTCCGCTTTCTTTTAGTTCGCTTTCGCGAAAGCGAACTAAAAGAAGTTTATGCCGCACTCGATGCGGTACGAAAGCGTACTCAATAAAAATCATTTAAACACACTATATAATATGTCACAACAAGGAAAAATTAATGTAGCGGTGGAGAATATCTTCCCGCTCATAAAAAAGTTCTTATACAGCGATCACGAGATTTTCCTGCGCGAGCTGGTTTCCAATGCTACCGATGCTACACTTAAACTGAAACACCTTGCCATGATAGGCGAGGCCAGTGTTGAGGTAGGCGACCAGCAGATTGAGGTAAAAATCAATAAAGAAGAAGGAACGCTACATATTATAGACCAAGGTCTAGGTATGACGGAAGAAGAGGTGCAGAAGTACATCAACGACATCGCATTTTCTGGTGCTGAGGAGTTTCTAGAGAAATATAAGGATACTGCAAAAGATAGCGGAATCATTGGCCATTTTGGCCTAGGGTTCTATTCTGCCTTTATGGTGGCGGACAAGGTGGAGATCTTGACCAAGTCTTACAAAGACGAGCCAGCGGTGCACTGGAGCTGTGATGGTTCGCCCAATTATACCATTGAGCCAGCGACTAAAGAAAACTTTGGAACAGAAATTATTCTTCACATCTCTGATGACGAGAAAGGATTTTTAGAAGAAAGTAAAATCCGTGAATTGTTGACTAAATATAACAAGTTCATGCCCGTGCCTATTAAATTTGGTATGCGCACAGAAACCTTAGAAAAGCCAGAAGGCGCGGCAAAAGAGGACAAGGCACCAACGCAAGAAGTTGATAACATTGTCAATAATCCAACGCCGGCATGGACCAAGCAACCTGCCAATCTTGAAGATCAAGATTATAAGGAATTCTACCGCGAGTTGTATCCCATGCAGTTTGAGGATCCATTGTTCCACATTCATTTGAATGTAGATTATCCATTTAACCTGACAGGAATTCTATATTTCCCTAAGATGACGCAGGACTTGAATGTACAGAAAGATCGCATCCAGTTGTATCAAAATCAGGTGTACGTCACAGATAACGTTGAAGGAATCGTACCAGAATTCTTGACGATGTTGCGTGGAGTGATCGATAGTCCAGACATTCCGCTGAATGTTTCTCGTTCTTACTTGCAAGCTGATGGTGCTGTGAAGAAAATCTCCAGCTATATCACCAGAAAGGTTGCCGACAAATTGAAGTCCCTATTTAATGAGGACCGCAAAGCTTTTGAAGAAAAGTGGAACGATATCAAGATCGTGATCGAGTACGGAATGTTGAGTGAGGACAAATTCTTCGAGAAGTCAGATGCTTTCGCTTTGTACCCTACCGTTGATGGTTCCTACTACACCTGGGACGAATTGATCGAGAAGGTAAAAGACTCACAAACGGACAAGGACGGTAAAACTGTCTTATTATATACATCCAATAAAGAAGCACAGCATAGCTATCTCGCTTCCGCGAAAGCGAAAAATTACGAAGTACTCGTGCTAGATTCTCCCATTATTTCGCACTTGATGCAGAAGTTGGAGCAATCCAAGGAGAATGTAACCTTCGCTCGTATTGACTCAGACAGCGTTGATAATTTGATTAAGAAAGAAGAAGATCAAATATCCAAACTATCTGATGACGAGAAGGAAACACTTCGAAAAGTCATTACCGAAACGATTGGTGATAAAAGTTACAGCGTACAAGTAGAAGCGATGAGCAGCGATAGCGCACCATTTATGATTACCCAACCAGAATTTATGCGACGCATGAAAGAAATGCAAGCATCTGGCGGTGGTGGTGGAATGATGGGCTTTGGTAACATGCCAGACATGTACAACCTGGTTGTCAATGGAAATCATGAACTTGTTCAAGAAATCTTCAATGCTAAGGCAGGTAAAAAGAAAGACCGCTTGATCAAACAATCGGTTGATCTTGCTAAACTCTCTCAAGGATTATTGAAAGGAGAAGCTTTGACTGAATTTGTGAATAGAAGCTATGAGTTGATTAAATGATAATACTGATCCTATAAGTATACAAAGCCCTCAATTGTTGAGGGCTTTTTTTATGGAATATGGATTTTCAAGAAGAAAAAGCGTTTAAAAGTTCGCATAGTTCATCATCGATTAACGGTCATTAGTGCGATTTAATTAACAATTGTTCATCATTTAACGGAGGTAAAATGTAAAATTCCTACAAATATTGCGTTAACATAAAATTAACATACTTTAAGAGACCTTTGATTTTATTGCTAAGGGGGCTAGAAAATTACCAGTTAAATAGATCAATCGATAAACGGCAGTTTTTTTTTCCACAAAAGCTACCTATATTTGACTATCAATAAGAGACAGCGTTCCCTAAGTCTTTTCGAGATGGACAGTACTCCCCTTACCTGTCACAATTATTTTCCCTAGAGTAATTTACCCATTGTTCGACAATTTATCAGATCCGTAAAATCTTATAGATTGGATCTAAACGCGTATTTATTAATTCTAAATATTTTAATTATGAAAAAAGTAATTCTCAGCGCAGCAGCGCTAATGATCGGAGCAGTAGCATTTGCTCAAGGAAACGACAGCAGTGTCGAATCAACTGGATCCAACAACGAATCTACCGTGGTTCAAACTGGATCCATTCACAATTCTGTCGTACAACAAGTAGGTACGGCTAACATTAGTAGTGTTACTTCTTTAGGGAGAAATAACAATTCTAAAGTGGGTCAAGTTGATGAGCGCAACAACAGTACTGTCATGCAATCTGGTGGTAACAATAACTCTTCAAGAGTTAGCCAAGGTCAGATAAGCAGCAATGGAACTATCAGTAGAACTGGTCGTGATAATACAAGTTTAGTAACTCAAACTGGTAACTCTAATAGATCTGTTGTACAACAATGGGACTCCAACACTTCTATCGGAGAGTTAAACAACTCAACGGTTTCACAATCGGGCGATGCAAATACTGTGGACAGTAATCAATTCGGCGATAGAAACACGAGTACAATCACTCAAGGTAGTGTCGCTAGACCTGCCAATAACAACAAAGTAAATCTTGATCAAGTAGGAGATTCTAACAGATCTACAGTAGACCAGTCTGGATCTGTTACCGGTGCAACAAATAGAAACGTTGCAGATATTGACCAAGTTGGTAACTTAAATAGGTCTACTGCAATCTCAAGAAGTGGTGACAATCTTATAGTTACCAATCAATTGGGAGATAGCAACGTAGCAAGCGTTACCCAATTAAGTTCCTTCAATACAAGTGAGATATTCCAGACTGGAAATTCTAATAATTCATCTGTAACTCAATTGACAGGTAATGGCAATGATTCGGACATCTTTCAAACAGGTGATGGTAATGTTGCACAGGTTTATCAAACAGGTACAGATAATACCTCTACTATTAATAGCGTAGGAAACAGTAATGTAGCTACCAACGGCCAGAATGGAACACTAAATATTTCTGATGTTATGCAAATGGGTAACTCAAATACCAGTACTGTTTCTCAATCATTTAATGCCAATACAAGTTCTGTTACTCAATTAGGTAACTCTGACCTCAGTAGAGTAGTTCAAACAGGAAACATGAACCAATCGATTGTAAGACAGTCTAACTAAGTAGTAACTGGATTGTAATATTAATTACTAAATAATCTAAAAGTTAGGATGGGATTATGAATTCCCATTCTAACTATTTTAAAATAAAAAACTATGAAAAAAATTATGTTGAGCGCAGCTGCGCTTATGTGTGGAGCTATGATGGTTGCACAAACTAATAATTCCCAAGTGGGACAATTTGGAAATGGAAACTCTTCAACTGTTGATCAAGTAGGGAGTCTTAACAATTCAACCGTGCGACATGGAGCTGAGAATGTTTCTCAAGCGATATCTAATAACAACGTGACGACGACTTCACAAGATGGTGTCAATAATGTAGCTAATGCCATTTCAATTGGTAGTAGTAATTCTGTTGCAATAACTCAAGTAGGAGATAACAACGTAGCAAATGCAAACCAAGGTGGTTTCAATCTTATATTCGGTACAATATTTCAAGGAAGTTTAAGTGCTTCTAATGAAATTAACCAAGACCAGCTAGGTAATGGCAATGATGCAGATGCTGACCAATTGGGCTTAGGCGTAGATAATATTATTAATCAGGTACAAACTGGTAATGATAATAAAGCCAAAGCGCAACAGGATGCAAGGGCTACTCGTAACCTTGTTAATCAAACCCAAACAGGTAATAATAATACCGCTACGGGACTTCAGGGCTCTGGAGGTGGGTTAGGAGTTGTTGATAATAGAATTGATCAAATCCAGACTGGAGATCGTAATACAGCAATTACTCGTCAACAGATTACTACCAGAAATTCTATTTCATATCAAGAGCAACAAGGTGATGGCAATAATGCCGATGTTTTTCAACAAGGCAATACGCACAATGCTTATCAATTACAAACTGGAAATGATAACGTGGCTTCCATTAGACAGAATGCTCCTTTTGCGGGAAGCACTTTAAATACCGCTTCTCAAGTACAGTCTGGTGATCTTAATACTGCAAACATTGTTCAAAGTGGATCGAATAATAATGCTACTCAGGATCAAATAGGCAATAATAATAATGGGATTGATTCCCAGAGAGGCACTCTAAATATATCAACCT
>JBBSPH010000124.1:0-7178 GCA_038258985.1 Flavobacteriales bacterium | reverse complement strand
GAAGAAGGTTACACGCTTAAGGAATTCAATAAAATCCTAGCGACCTACGACAACATCGGCCCAGCGGAATTGAAAGAAAATCTTTTCGGATTCTTATCTGCCATAATTCCTGCTGCAGAAAAGGCTGGTGTACTGATGTGCATCCACCCAGATGACCCACCATTCCCAATTCTAGGACTGCCGCGAGTTGTGAGTACAGAGCAAGATATTGTTGACTTATATACAGCAGTCGATAGCCCCAACAATGGATTGACTTTCTGTACGGGATCATTTGGCGTTCGCGATGATAATGATCTCGCTGGTATGGTAGAACGATTGGGTAGCCGTATTCATTTTATCCATTTGCGCGCTACAAAACGAGATGTGTATGGTAATTTTCATGAAGCAGACCATTTAGATGGTGATGTCGATATGTATGCTGTGATGAAGGCCTTAGTTCAAGAACAGCTGAAAAGGGAAAAAGCGGGTCGTAAAGATTTGAGAATGCCCTTCAGACCTGACCATGGTCATAAAATGCTGGACGATTTAAAGAAAAAAACCAATCCTGGCTATTCAGGAATCGGAAGGTTGCGCGGTCTTGCAGAATTACGCGGCCTGGAGCTAGGAGTACGTAGATCTATTTCGTAATATTATCATAAAGGAATTCAATAGTAATAATTAATCCATCGGTTACCTGCCTGCCAGCAGTCCGATAATAAGAATTGAACATGTCAACAAAATTTGAGACGCGCTATGCGACAAATCCTAGCGCCATAAAAAGATTTCACACTCAGGAATTACGTGATGAATTTCTCATCGAGCAGCCATTAAAGGCTGGAGAGATCAACTTAACCTACACTCATTACGATAGGTATATTGCCGGCGGTGCAGTTCCAACAACTGGAGCACTCCGCCTGGAAACCATCGATCCCTTAAAATCAGATTATTTTCTAGAGCGTCGTGAGATGGGAATCATAAATGTAGGCGCAGCAGGAAGCATTGATGTTGATGGAACTACCTATCAAATGGGCCATAAGGATGCTTTATATATAGGGCGTGGTGCCAAGAATGTAAAATTCCAAAGTGATACCAAAAGTGATCCTGCAAAATTCTATATCAACAGTGCGCCAGCCCACAAATCATTTCCCACTAAAAAAGTGAGTCTTGCCGAAGCCAACAAAATTGAACTTGGTAGCCTAGAAACAGCAAACCATAGAACGGTGAGCCAGATGATCATTGGCGGTATTGTCGATACCTGCCAACTACAGATGGGAATGACTGAACTTAAAACGGGTAGTGTCTGGAATACCATGCCGGCACATGTTCACGACCGTCGTATGGAAGTTTATTTTTACCTCGATATACCACAGGATCAAGCAGTTTGTCACTTTATGGGACAACCGCAGGAAACCAGACACATCTGGATGCAGAATCATCAGGCGGTAATTTCACCACCGTGGTCCATTCACTCTGGTTCTGGAACATCTAACTACACTTTTATCTGGGGAATGGCCGGCGAAAACCTGGATTATGGCGACATGGATGTGGCCAAGATTACTGAACTACGATAATCCAGCACTATGAATTTATTTGATATAAACGGAAAAGTTGCGCTGGTTACTGGCAGCACCCACGGCTTGGGAATGTCCATGGCGACAGGATTGGGTAAGGCTGGCGCTACCATTGTGGTCAATGGCAATTCCTCACAAGATAAAATCGATAAAGCCGTTGAAGAATACAAAAGCCATGGTATACACGCCGTAGGCTATAAATTCAATGTGGCCGATGAGTCGCAAGTTATAGAAGCTATTGCCAAAATTGAGAAAGAAGTAGGCGCGATAGATATTCTCATCAACAATGCTGGTATCATCAAACGTACACCGTTGGTAGATATGGAAGTAGCAGATTTTAAACAAGTTATAGATATTGATCTCGTCAGTCCCTTCATCGTTTCCAAGCATGTAGTGCGTGGGATGATTGAGCGTAAATCTGGGAAAATCATCAACATTTGCTCTATGATGAGCGCGCTGGGTAGAAATACCGTGGGTGCCTATGCCGCGGCAAAAGGTGGATTGGTTATGTTGACAAAAAATATGGCAACTGAATGGGCACGACACAATGTGCAGGTCAACGGTATAGGTCCTGGATACTTTGCCACAGCACAAACTGAACCCATACGCGTGGACGGTCACCCGTTCAATGAGTTTATCGTGAACCGTACACCAGCAGCAAAATGGGGCGATCCAGATGATCTCGCCGGTGCAGCTATATTTCTATCCTCAAAAGCTAGCGATTTTGTGAATGGCCATATACTTTACGTGGATGGCGGGATTCTCGCCACTATTGGTAAACCCTCAAACGAAGATTAGATGAAAAGTACATGGACTCTTCTCGGCTTAAGTGCATTGGCAATTTTGAGCTGCAAGGATGAAAAGCAAGTGGAAGAAAACTCCATTTTGCTTTCCAACTCAATCGATATCGCTAGAACCGAGGTCGTGGTTTTTTCCCGTGCAGATGTAGAGAAAGAACTTCCCAAACTATCAGCTGACTCCCTACCGGGCGTTAAATTGCTGTCAGGCGAGGCTATTCCATTTCAGTTAGATGACTTGGATGGCGATGGAGAATGGGATGAACTGGCTGCAGTTCTAGATTTTACTGCAAATGAAGAAAAAAAGTTGGTGTATTACGCTTTCGCGAAAGCGGAACAACCCACATTCCCTAAAACAACCGATGTGCATTTTGGGGTAGGCAAAGCAAAACCCACCGCCGACGAAGTCCAAACTTACGAGCGCAAGGGCGACCCAAGAGAAACGGACAGCTTATTCTTCCAGATGGAAGGCCCAGCCTGGGAAAATGACAAAGTTGGTTTCAGGATTTACTTTGACCCTCGCAACGGGATCGACATTTTTGGAAAAACCACAGCGGTACCAACGTTGAACAAACAAGGATTGGACTCAGACTACCACACTCAGGCAGATTGGGGAATGGATATCCTTAAAGTAGGTACCTCACTGGGCGCTGGCTCCATTGCTATAAAATACAAGGACAGTTTATATAGAGTGACTGGAACTGACGGCGCTTCCTTCAAAACAATTACTGAAGGACCAGTCCGCGCTATTTTTGAATTGGATTTCAAAAATGAGAAAATAGGCGATAAAACCGTCAATGTAATTCATAGGATCACAATTGAAAAGGGCGACTGGTTCTATAAAAGCGAGGTGAATATTGATGGTGATAGCTCTGGAATGGAACTAGTCACCGGGATTGTTGACCTAAAGCCGAACACAGGTGACCAGCTCACTGTTCCCAACGGGAATATGGCGTATGCTACCTATGGCAAGCAATCTGAAAATGATGATCATTTGGGAATGGCACTGATTTTTTCTACGACAACGGTAAACCAAAGCGAAGCACCGAAGGAAGGAACTGGAATTACACAAACCCATTTATGGAATCTGGGTGCAGAAAAAAAACATACGTTTTATTTCATGAGTGGTTGGGAACCTAGTGATGCTGCATTTCAAACTTCAGAAGGTTTTATGGAAGCAGTGCGCAATGCGAGTTTGAGCATAGCAAATCCCGTATCGATCAACTAACAGGTTTAATTTTCAAACGATGAAGATCAAAAATTTAATTCTGCTTTTATTACCTGCACTTCTGCTAGTCAGTTGTGCCGGAGAAAGCGAGGTCACCACCTTGCGGCTAGCACACAGTCTGGATACAGAACACCCTGTTCATAAAGCAATGGTGGTTTTAGGTGAAAGCATTGAACGCAGGTCTGGTGGGAAGATGAAAGTAGCTCTCTATCCCAACGGACAATTAGGTGGTGAACGCGAGAGTATCGAGTTGTTACAAATAGGAAGTCTTGATATTACTAAGGTAAGCGCGGGAGTTTTAGAGAATTTTATTCCAGAATATAAAGTATTTAGTATTCCATATCTATTTCGGGATAAGCAACATACGTACGATATTTATGATGGAAATGTTGGAAGAGGAATTCTTGACCAAGGAGAAAAGTTCAATCTTCAAGGACTGACGTTCTATGATGCTGGTAGTCGTAGTTTTTATACAAAATCAGAACCTATCTCTTCACCAGCCGATATCAAGGACAAAAAAATACGCGTCATGAAATCCAATATGGCGATTGAAATGATCAACGATCTAGGCGGTGCTCCTACTCCAATTTCCTTTGGCGAATTGTATACAGCATTACAGCAAGGCGTAGTAGACGGCGCTGAAAATAATATTCCAAGCTATTATACATCAAAACATTACGAAGTTTGTAAATTCTTGAGTATTGATGAACACACATCAGTTCCAGACGTACTGGTTATCGGTACAGAAACACTCACCAGATTGAATGAACAGGAAAAAAAATGGTTACAGGAAGCTGTACAAGAATCAAAAGTTGCCCAACGCAAACTCTGGGATGAATCTGAGAAAAATTCTCTTGAAGCTGCCATAAAAAGTGGTGTCAAGGTAACTTATCCTGAAAAGGAACCTTTCCAAGAAGCAACAAAGGAAATGCTCAAAATATTTGATGACAATCCTACCATGAAAAAATTGGTCAAATCCATTCAAGAAAATTAATATGAGAGCAACCATAGTCGATATTTTGGGCAAAGTTTGCCTTACCGTTTTGTTTATCATGCTTGCCGCTGTAATCTGGCAGGTGTTTTCAAGATTTATTTTACAATCACCTAGTACGGCTACCGATGAGATATCAAGTTTCTCACTTATCTGGGTCGGTTTATTGGGCGCTGCCTATGCCACAGGAATGCATTTGCATCTTGCCATAGATTTGTTGCCTGAAAAAATGGTTTCCAGAAATGCAGCCTTTTTTGACGGCTTTGTTTATTTGAGTGTTTTTGTATTTGCCTTTTGCGTCATGATTATAGGCGGTGCTCGGTTATGCCAATTGACCTTTCAATTTGAGCAAACGTCGGCTAGTCTAGGCTTACCCTTAGGCTTTATTTATTTGGTAGTACCCGTTGCTGGAATCTTGATTTGCTATTTCAGTCTAGATTCCTTTTTTGCCAAAATCAAATCCCAAAAAGCCGCTTAATATGAACTTTATAGAAATAGGCATACTCGTATTGAGCTTTTTGATCTTCCTATCCTTCCGTGTGCCCATTGCCTATGCGATTGGATTGGCAGCCTTTGTAACCTTGATCTACTCGATGCCATTTATACCCAGCGTAACTACGCTGGCGCAACGTATGGCGACCTCACTGGATAGTTTTACGTTAAGTGCAATTCCATTTTTTATTCTTGCAGGACAAATCATGAATCGCGGCGGTATTGCGGTGCGATTGATCAATTTTGCCAAAGCGATTGTTGGGCCATTGCCTGGCGGTCTTGCGTTTGTAAACATTATTTCCTGTATGCTTTTTGGCGCAATATCGGGAAGTGCTGTGGCGGCGGCCAGTGCCATAGGTGGTTTTATGAACCCAATGATGGAAAAGGATGGCTATGACAAACCATTTAGTGCAGCAGTAAATATTACTAGTGCAACCACGGGTTTGATTATACCGCCCAGTAACGTGTTGATTGTTTATTCTTTGGCCAGTGGTGGTGTTTCCATAGCAGCTTTATTTATTGCTGGCTATGTTCCTGGATTGTTACTGGGACTAGCACTTATGATTGTAGCTGCCATCTACTCCATCATCAAAAAATATCCAACCGATAAGTTGGTAAGCATCAAAACTTTTTTGGAACGTTTTTTAGACGCGCTACCCAGTTTGATGTTATTGGTAGTTGTTATTGGTGGAATCGTAGGCGGAATCTTTACCGCGACCGAAGCGAGTGCCGTTGCCGTTATTTACACCTTTGTACTTGGTATGCTCTACAAGGAAATCAGACTAACGGATATGTCTTCCATCCTCTTAGAAACAATCAAGACCAGCGCTATTGTGCTATTATTGATTGCTACTTCCATAGCGATGAGTTGGGTAATGTCCTATGAAAATATCCCACAGGAAATCAGCAGTGCGCTGCTAGGTATCAGTGAAAATCCTATTGTGATTCTCATCCTAATTAATTTAATCTTATTGTTCGTAGGAATATTTATGGATATGACTCCAGCTGTTTTGATCTTCACTCCTATTTTCCTACCCATCGTTACGGCAATGGGAATGGATCCAGTGCATTTCGGGATCATTATGATCATGAACCTTTGTATAGGACTTTGTACGCCGCCAGTAGGTTCTGTACTATTTGTCGGGTGTAGCGTGGCAGACCTCAAGATTCAAAAAGTCATCAAACCTATGCTACCACTTTTTCTTGCCATGATCGCTGTACTCATTTTGATTACCTACTTTGAGGATTTAACCTTATGGCTACCAAGAGTATTTGATTTGATCGATTAATCAAAAAATAACGGTACTAAAAAGCCTGTCTTGATATGATCAAGACAGGCTTTTTAGTGTTCAGAAGATTAGATTATTCTGATTTCTTAGGTGATAAATGACTTACTCATCTACTGCAAATATTTTGTTAGTGTTCGCTTTCGTAAATTCAATTTTGCTCAGTAAGAAGTTCGTGGTTTTCGCTTTCGCGAAAGCGAAAAACCAAGATAGCGAACAATGAAGAAGGCAATCTCATATTAAACAAGACCCAATCTTAAAATTCAAAGTAGTTTTTGGCATTGTGGTAGCAGATATCGCTCACGATCGAGCCCAATAATTTCTCATCTGCTGGCAGCTCACCGTTCTTGACATCGTTGCCTAACAGGTTACACAATATCCGACGGAAATACTCATGCCGCGGAAAGCTAAGAAAGCTGCGGGAATCAGTTAGCATACCTACGAACGTGCTTAGAACACCTAGGTTGGAGAGGGCATTCAACTGCTTTTCCATCCCATCTTTTTGATCCAAGAACCACCAAGCAGCCCCATATTGCACCTTTCCCTTCACAGATCCATCATTGAAATTACCCACCATGGTGGCAAATATTGCGTTGTCTGCAGGGTTCAGGTTATAAACTATGGTTTTCCCTAGCTGATTTGTACTGTCCAAATGATTCAAAAAACCACTCAACGTCCTTGCTTGAAAATAATCTCCTATAGAATCAAAGCCGGTATCTGGACCTAATTTGGCCAGCAATCTTTTATTATTGTTGCGTATAGCGCCCAAGTGTAATTGTTGGGTCCAGCCTCGCTTATGATACATTTTGAATAGCTCGATCATGGTGATCGCCT
>JBBSPH010000123.1:0-7182 GCA_038258985.1 Flavobacteriales bacterium | reverse complement strand
CAAGATAAAGATCTCAATTGCAGACAGGGTTTATCCACTAACCATAGATCCCGCGAGGGAAGAAGGACTGCGCAAGGCGGCAAAAAATATCCAGGACATGATGAAGCAACTGGAAGAAAGTTATGCCGTACGTGATAAACAGGACGTTCTTGCAATGTGTGCATTACAGTTTGCTGCTAGATCTGAGCAACATATTATTGATAAAAGTGAAGACCATAGTGAGGTCGAGGATCGTTTAGACATTCTCAACCATCTATTATCCGAGCATTTGTCATAGACGTTCTTTAATAACAAACAGTTACTACCTGCACTTGTTTCATTTTTTGGTGAACTCAACACTTAATTCTTTAAAAAAGGTGAGTCGTGGTTGTAAAAGCAAGCCGTGCCCTAGTGCCGGATCCTTGATCAGCCAGTTAACCTTAAACTTTATTTAGGGAGTTCATACAAAACCCAAACTTGTGCAGGTTTTTTTATATACAACAACCATGGATACCAATACAATTATATATGCGATCATCGCATTACTTATAGGACTAGCAATAGGTTTTCTAGTCGCAAAATCAATCGTTGAAAAAGGCAAAGCCTCACAACTAATAGCAGACGCGCAAAAGGATGCCGCAGCATTAATTAAGGAAGCCGAAGTAAAAGGCGAGAAAATAAAAACGGAGAAAACCTATAGAGCCAAAGAGAAGTTTATTGAACTTAAGTCTGAGCATGAAAAGGAAATCATGCAGCGCGAGAAAAAAATGGGCGATGCAGAAAAACGTATAAAGGATAAAGAGTCTAAGGTATCAAGCGAACTGGCTGAAAACAAGCGGCTTGCCCAAAGCTTAGAAAGCAAGACAAAGGATCTTGATGAAAAGCGTGATGCATTTTCAAAGAAACAGGAAGAAATAGAAAAGACCCATTCCCAGCAAATAAAACAACTGGAAGTGATTAGCGGCATGTCTGGCGAGGATGCAAAAAAACAATTGGTGGAATCCTTAAAAGATACTGCACGTACCGAGGCAATGTCCATTATCCAAGATACCATTGAAGAAGCAAAACTTACTGCCCAGCAAGAAGCACGCAAGGTTATCATAAATACAATTCAACGCATAGGTACGGAGGAGGCAGTGGAAAACTGTGTGTCTGTATTCAATCTTGAAAGTGATGATGTAAAAGGTAGGATTATAGGCCGCGAGGGTAGAAATATACGAGCGATTGAAGCAGCTACGGGTGTAGAGATCATCGTTGATGACACTCCAGATGCCATTATCCTGAGTTGTTTTGATTCTGTTAGAAGAGAGGTAGCTCGTTTGTCATTGCACAAATTGGTTACTGATGGACGCATTCACCCAGCACGTATTGAGGAAGTAGTGGCAAAAACCAGAAAGCAAATCGACCAAGAGATCGCTGAAGTTGGGAAGCGTACGGTGATTGATCTAGGAATCCATGGTCTTCACCCAGAATTGATCAAAATGGTAGGAAGAATGAAGTACAGATCTTCCTATGGTCAAAATTTATTGCAGCACAGTAGGGAAGTGGCTAAACTTTGTGGTACTATGGCGGCAGAACTTGGCCTAAATGCAAAATTAGCCAAACGAGCCGGACTGTTACATGATATAGGAAAAGTTCCAGAGACTGAGGATGAAACTCCTCACGCTATCATAGGAATGAAACTGGCTGAAAAGCATGGTGAAAAACCAGAAGTCTGTAACGCTATAGGTGCCCACCACGATGAGATTGAGATGACTTCATTACTATCGCCAATTGTACAAGTCTGTGATGCTATAAGTGGTGCACGACCAGGAGCAAGAAGACAGGTACTGGATTCCTATATCCAACGACTAAAAGATCTTGAAGATATTGCCTTTGGTTTTGGTGGTGTAGAAAAGGCTTATGCAATACAAGCTGGACGTGAATTGCGGGTTATGGTAGAGAGTGAAAAGATATCTGACGAACGTGCTGGACAACTGTCGTTTGAGATCTCTCAAAAAATACAGACAGACATGACTTATCCCGGTCAGGTAAAAGTTACGGTGATACGAGAAACCAGAGCAGTGAATATTGCTAAGTAAGTGGAAAATATACGAACGGAAAAAGCCGCTCATTGAGCGGCTTTTTTGTTTCTAATTTCCCTAAGATCAGAAACTGTTTGCGATTGTGTGGTTAGCAAAATAAACCAAAGTAGGCTTTAATTCACGTCACAGCAACCTTACTCTATACTATCTTAAAGACTTTACCCTAATAACTTCTTTAAGATATTGTAAAGATGGGAAAGATTTCGGACACAAAAAATACCCTCTAAGGGGTATTTTTAGGATTGAAATGTTAAAATGAACGTTCTACTCGTCATAAATATTCTTATATCCTTTCTCAGGAACTTCAAAGAACTTTCCAGTTACATAACGATAATGTCTATCGAGATCTCCAAGATCTTTCATGTCTTGTTTGTCTAGATTGACACCAGCTGAAGCTAGATTATCCTTGATATGGTTTTCACTAGTGGACTTAGGGATTACAGCTGTACCTCGATGGTGGGACCATGCGATGAGGATTTGTCCCGGTTCCACGTTGTGTTTTTTGGCTAGAGCCTTTACGGTCTCCATCTCAAACATATTAGGTTCATTTTCCTGCTTCATACCATCAGATCGATCACCGCTTCCCAATGGCGAATAGGCAGTCAGATGGATTCCCTGCTTGCTGCAATACTCGAATAGCTCATCTTGTTGCAACAGAGGATGAAGTTCCACCTGATTCATTTCTGGAACATCGTCGGTTTTTGAAAGCAAATCCTTCAGTTTAGTGATAGAAAAATTGGAGACCCCCATATGTTTTGCAAGTCCATCTTTCTTGCAGTCGAGCATTGCTTTCCATGTATCGATGATGGGAGCTTCTTGCGGAGTTAGATAATCCTCTGGTCCTGATGGATTGGGAACATCTGGTTTAAATGCAACTGGCCAGTGCATAAGGTATAGATCAAGATAGTCTAGCTGTAGGTCCTTTAGTGTTTTCTGCAGTGCTGGCTTTACGTCTTCCGGTAAATGGGCATTGTTCCATAATTTAGAAGTTATCCAAACGTCCTCACGCTTGATCTTACCTTCAGAGAAAACTTCGTTAAATGCCTCGCCAATTTCTGCTTCGTTGCCATAAGTAGCGGCGCAATCTATATGACGGTAACCAGCGGCTAATGCCATTTTTATAGCTTTACCCACATCACCTTTTCCAGATTTCCAAGTTCCTAAACCGATGGCCTGCATCTGGTCTCCATTGGCATATTTCAGATTCTTCATTGTGTTTTTGTTTTGTCTAAAGTTAGCTTTCGCGAAAGCGTGCTCAAAACAACTGCGTTACTTTACCATAATTTTAATAGGTAGCACGAGGGTGGAAGCGTTCCAGCACGTTCTTGAGGTAGGTGCGATCCACATGAACATAGATCTCTGTAGTAGTTATACTCTCGTGTCCCAACATCATTTGAATGGAGCGCAGGTCTGCACCATTTTCCAATAAATGGGTGGCAAACGAATGGCGGAAGGTGTGTGGACCTACCTTCTTTTTTATCCCGGCCAATCTTTTCAAGTCTTGGATGATAGTAAATATCATGGCCCGACTTAACCCGCTGCCGCGGCGGTTGAGAAACAACGTGTCGGTATGTTTTGGCTTTACGGGCTGGTGGACGCGCACTTGTTTCACGTAACTATGGATCATCGCAAGAGTATTATCGCCTATGGGTATATACCGCTGCTTATCGCCCTTACCAGTTACCAGAATAAGTCCCTCGTCGACATAAATATCACTGATTTTAAGGTTGACCAGCTCTGAAACGCGTAGACCACAGGCATACAGTGTCTCAAGAATCACGCGATTGCGCTCGCCATGGTCGGTTGACCTGTCGATTGCTGCAATCAACTGGTCAATTTCCTCCACGCTCAGGGTATCTGGCAATTTTCTCCCCATTCTTGGAGCTTCTATTAATTCCATGGGATCATCCTTGCGGTAGTCTTCCAAAACTAGGTAGGAAAAGAAGTTTTTTAAACTGCTTATGCTTCTCGCCTGTGTGGTCGGCTGTACTGTGCTACCCAGGTTTTGCGCATATGATTTTAAGGAGGCTGCATCTATGGTAATTGGACTTGCTGTTAACTCGTTTTCAATTAACCACGAGTTCAATTTCTGTAAATCCCGGCGATACGCCTTGACCGTATTTACCGCCATGCCTCGTTCTAGTTTGAGATAGGTGGTGTAATCCTTAATGTGTTGGTCCCAGTTCATTGGTGGCAAAGTTCGGCAAATTGAGATGATTGACTTGTAGGAATATTGTAGTACTAAGTGATTGATTATGAAATAATAGCAGGTTTTGGTGGGTCATCTTTAGAAATGTTTAACAAATGTGACTAAATATTGAGAAATCGTTAGCGTTTTGGGATGGAGTGAAACAATAGTTTTGCCGCATAACTAAAAACAAACTATCATGAAAAAATTAGTAGCAATTGCAGTAGTAGCCTTAGGCTCCATAGGATTCGCCCAAGCGCAAGAAGTAGATTTTGGGGTACAAGTGGGTTACAACGTTGCAAACTTTCAAGGCGATGACATTGAAGATTCGAATACTCGCAATGGGATAAATGTTGGGATTACAGGTGAGTACGAATTCAGCCCTAGTTTTGGTCTAATGGTAGGAGCTATTTATTCTCAGCAAGGTGCAGACGGTAGATTGTTAGGAGCAGATACCACCTTAAAATTAGATTACATCAATGTGCCAGTTCTTGCAAAATTTTATTTAGGCGGTTCTGGTTTTTCTCTTGATGCAGGTCCACAGGTAGGATTTAATGTGAAAGATGAAAGAGAAATCACAAGCGGACCATTAGCAGGTTCTACAGCAGATTATGATGCAGAGCCTATTGATTTAAGCGTTGGTGGTGGATTGTCTTACAAATTCAGAGAAGGGACTATATTGGAAGGTATATCAGCTTCTGCTAGGTATATGGTAGGTGTGAGCAATATCTATAACGATGATGACACATTTAGCGATAACCTAACTAATCAGGTGTTCTCTTTTAACTTAGGATATAAATTCTAAGAATACCTTTTATCCAAATCAAACTGCCTCGATTGAGGCTGTTTTTTTTTTGCCTCAAATTGGCATGGTTTACTAGTAATTCTATTTAGGATAATTTAAACCGTGCAATTGCAGTAATTTGTATGTTTCCGCTTTCGCGAAAGCGAACCCTTTTTAAGGTTCATTTCGCGGCTAGATTGTAGAATTACGTATATCTTTCACTCATGAAATTACTTATCATTAATGGCCCAAATCTAAATTTATTGGGCAAGCGACAACCTGAAATTTACGGGTCAAGGACATTTGACGAATGCTTTACGGAACTGCAATTTGGTTTTAAAGAAGTGGAATTGGCAAGCTACCAGTCCAATGTTGAAGGTGAGCTCATAAACAAGTTGCATCAAGCACAAGAGGAACAATTTGATGGAATCATAATGAATCCAGGTGCGTATACACATACCTCACTAGCCATTGCAGATGCTGTGGCATCTATAGAAATAGCAGTTGTTGAGGTTCATATTTCCAATGTGATGGATCGTGAACAAATCAGACACATTTCCTTGATTTCCAAAAATGCCGTGGGAACGATTACAGGTTTTGGCTTGGCTGGTTATAAGCTAGCGATCCAGAGCTTTTTGAATCGTATCGAAAAATAGTTTCTTTAATTTTATCCATAAAAAATCCCGTTCAACTCAAGTTGAACGGGATTTTATGATTAATTGCAATTCTACTTATAGACCAGGGTATTGTCCGGTAAGTATATCGATTAAATCGATAACAGCCCATACAAAGAAGCCTCCTAGTGTTAGGATAAATAGAATGTTCCACCCTATAGGACTTCCTAGATACCAGCGGTGTCCGGCAAAAATACCTAGAAATACCCAAAGCAGTGTAGCGATAGTCTGGCTTTCCGACCACACGACTGCTGCTGGTGAGCTTAGCACTGTGGTGGTTTCTTCCACAGCAGTATCTGCGTTTATGGTGACAATAGTTTCACGCTCCACAGGAAAGGAAGCATAACTGAATGAGCCCACAAGCATGAAAATGCTTATCAAGGCAAGAGTAAGTTTGGATTTCATAGGCGATAGTTTTGTTAGTTATCTTTGCCAAATATAAACTTTTGAATGAAAAACATTTTAACCATTTTGTCATTTATTGTTGGGTATTTTTCAAACGCACAGCAGATTGAATACATAGGATTACTGTCGCTACCAGACAGTACTTTTATATCTTATAAAATCGAGTTGACAGAAAAAAATGGTATCCTAAACGGTTTTTCCTATACAGATCTTAATGGACCTCACGAATCTAAAAATACACTTGTAGGCCGGTATGACTCTAATCAAGACAAAATGGAATTTCGCGAGGTGGATATCGTGTATACAAAATCGCCGATAAAGGAGCTGGACTTTTGCTACGTGTATTTTTCCGGAAAACTGAGAAACTTAAATGGACGCGCAAAAATTGAAGGCAATTTCAAAAGTTATTACGATGATCTTCAACCTTGCATTAATGGCAAAATAATGATGCAGGGAGAGGAGAAATTCGATAAAAAAATGGAAAAAGTTGCAAAGCGGGTGAACAAGATGGACAAGGTGCCTGATAGTATCAAACAGCGCTTTGCAAACAATAAATTCTTAACCTCGTCAAAACGACAAGGTTTAATAGGCGGTGAGACGCTCAATGTATTTTGGGAATCTAAGATAG
Organism: Flavobacteriales bacterium; assembly: GCA_038258985.1. Lineage (GTDB taxonomy): Bacteria > Bacteroidota > Bacteroidia > Flavobacteriales > Flavobacteriaceae > Nonlabens. The sequence goes on along the minus strand of JBBSPH010000123.1, from coordinate 440 downwards.
CCTATCTAGAAATCTGGGATCCAGGAACCGTTGACGGTGATGCTATGAACATTAAGCTAAATGGTAAAGTGATTAAAGAAAGCTATTCACCCACCAAAGCGAAGGTCAAAATTCCGCTGATCTTTGATAAAGAGATCAATAAATTGAGCCTAAAAGCGCTGACTGAGGGAACTGAACCTCCCAACACGGCTCAAATAAGGATTACGGATGGTAATGGAAAGGAAATCAGTATGCTGTCCAGTTTCAAAGTAGGTGAGCAAGTAGACGTTGTGTTTTACAAAAAGGATTTGAAGTAAAACATGTTAGTCTGAGCCTGTCGAAGACGAGTAAGATCAGATTGAAAGCATTGCAGCCGCCCTTCGACAAGATCAATATTGCGAATTCATTTGATCACATTAAAAGCAATAAAAAACGCCCAGAATCCGTAAGGATCTGGGCGT
>JBBSPH010000122.1:0-7209 GCA_038258985.1 Flavobacteriales bacterium | reverse complement strand
TGTGGGAGAGTATGTCGCCGCCTTCTTTACCTGAGATCCCCCAACCGTTACGGTTGGGGGATCTCTTAGTTTGGGACAATCCCAACTTGTCTAGACATAACCATGGCGGACGTCTCCCTGAACCGGTAATACACTGCTATGTCTCCCGAGTATCACATGCGACGCTTTCGCGAAAGCGAGACAGTTACGGTCACTTTCGCAAGCTTGATTTTGTAAATCAGCAATCCTTAAGTTGATATCATAATTATATTTATTCCATAACCGTATATTTTATTCACTCTTTCCTTAGTGCTTGTGCTGACAATTGTAGTATTTTTAACCGCTTAATTTATAGTGGAATTCACTGTTGATGAACGGACAATTAAAACGTACTGCTTTACTTGTATTCTCTCTCTCTGCTAAAGCAGAAGTGGAGAGAAAGGGTATTTTCAAGAATCGTCCGTTAAAATCTGCCTTTACTTTTCACTCCAACTTAATATCTCAAACAGAGGTATTAGCTAAATCGTCTACTGCTGATGTGGTTTGGATTGATGAAAAGCAGCAAATAGGAAACTGTTTTGCTGACCGATTGGCAAACGCTTATCAGGATCTTTTCAATCAGGGTTATGATCAAGTCCTTTCCATCGGTAATGATTGTCCAGATCTAACTCATCAACTTTTAGCAACTGCTCTTGAAGATTTGTCATCGAACGGAATCGTTGCTGGGCCAGCGTCCGATGGTGGCGTTTATCTATTGGGATACGATCGCAATCAGTTTGATTTTGACGATTTCAAGAATCTTCCATGGAAGCAATCTACATTATACACTGCTGTTTGTACTGCTGCGACAGCCAGTAATGTCCCGTTAAATAACTTTCCCGTATTGCTGGATCTTGATACTTATCAGGATCTGATCGAGTACCTGTCATCGGGTGCTAACGATACGATAATGGGCATCATCTACATGCTCTTATTTAGCAGTATAAATGCAGTAAGTGCTCATAATACTGCACTTAACTTTTGCTCAGTTACCCTACATACTTCTGGCCTTAGAGGCCCTCCGATCTTTTAGAAAATAGCCGGTTTCAAATCATTCCATTTGTTTGTGCAAATGGGTTACTCCTTTTTTCTAATATTTTATTTTTTCTTATGAAATCAATTCTAATAGTTGCTCTGCAACTGTTTACTATTGGGTTGTGCGCCCAATCCTTTACCTATAATTCTATTGTTACAGATGAATTCAATAATACAGTTGCTTATGCGGCTGTAACTGTCCAGGGTACTCAAAATTATACCACTACCAATGAGAGTGGTGAGTTTACGATTACCACTAGCAATACCGATTTTGTTCTCAACATAACATCCTTAGGATTCACTCCCTTACTGGTAGAAGTAGTAAATGGTGATATTCCTAACCCGATAATTATTCAATCTTCCCAACAAGCTCTTGGCCAAATCGTCGTAACAGCTTTAGGAATAGAGCGAGAAAAGCAGGCGCTAAGCTCTTCCGTTACCACAGTTAGTGGGGAAACCATTACAAATGTAGTGCAACCCAACATCGTCAATAGTCTTGCAGGTCAAGTGGCTGGTGTACAGATTACGAACGGCTCTAGTGGTGTGGGATCATCTTCCAGAATTATTATTCGAGGTGAAAATTCTCTAGGTGGATCCAACCAACCCTTATTTGTGGTGGATGGAGTGCCTATTAGCAACGATCAGGTGACAAGTGATCTGGTTAATAATGGTGCTCTCGCTGAAGTCGACTGGGGGAACGGAAGTTCAGAATTTAGTCCTGATGATATTGCCTCTATCTCTATCTTAAAAGGAGCGGGTTCCGCTGCGCTTTATGGTACACGGGCTGGAAATGGCGTGGTATTGATTACCACCAAAAAAGGAAATAAGGCAAATGGGATTGGGGTTAGTTTTAATTCTTCCTTTACCGTAGAGACGCTATTGACATTGCCGGACTATCAAAATGTGTACGGTGGTGGTTCAAATGGACAATATTCTTTCGTAAATGGTGTAAGTGCTGGTATCAATGATGGTGGTATAAGCAGTTATGGTCCACGACTAGATGCAGGATTACTCATACAGCAGTTTGATAGTCCATCTGTAGATATTAATGGCAATCCCGTGCGTGCAGGAGATGTGATTTCAAGAACGCGGGCAGATGGTACCTTTACGCCTATTACTGCGACGCCCTTCATCGCTCGACCAGATAACGTACGTGATTTCTTTGAAACGGGTACCACCTGGCAAAATAACCTCGCTATTTCCAGCAAGGGTGACAAAGGAAGCATGCGACTTTCCTACAGTAACCTACGTAATGAAGGCATCTTGCCTAATACCGATCTCAAACGTGACGGTATATCCATCAGTCTCAATCAGAATGTGACCGATAAATTTACGGTAACTACCTTTTTGAATTACATCAATACCCGCAGTGGCAACAGACCTAACCTAGGTTATGGTTATGAGAACGTGCTGTATGGTTTCAACTGGACCGGTCGTAATACAAATATCGCTTCTCTCAGAGATTATTGGCAAGATGGTCAGGTGGGTCGTCAACATTTTGACCTGAATTATGTTTGGCTTACCAATCCTTACCTAACGCTGTTTGAAAACACCAATAGCTTCAACAAGAATAGAATCCTCGGCAATGTTTCTGGGACCTACGCTCTCACTGATAAATTGAGTGTAAAACTGAGAACAGGAGTAGATATCTATAATGATGACCGAGAATTTAGAAGGGCGGTAAGTACAAATGCAAATCCTTTCGGGACGTACCGTGAGGATAATGTTCGATTCTACGAACAAAATACCGATGTTCTGTTAAGCTATGCAGACAAGGTGAATGATGATTGGGATTACAACGTTTCGGTAGGAGGTAATAGGTTTGATCAAAAGATACATTACGCTTTCGCGGAAGCGTCACAACTTGCATTACCGGACATATTTACCTTATCGAATTCTCGATCGCCACTGAATGGCTCCAGCCAAAACTTTACCAAGCGCATCAATAGTTTGTATGCATTAGGAAATGTAGGTTATCAAAACAAGCTGTATCTAGATCTAACTTACCGCAACGACTGGAGCAGCACATTGCCAGAGGACAATAACTCATTCGGGTATTATTCTGCAGGAGTAAGTTTTGTTGCTTCAAATGCTTTTGAACTTCCAGATCCGATTTCTTTTTTGAAATTCAGATTTTCTGGTGCTAGCGTTGGTAATGATACCAACCCATATCAAACGACACAAACATTTGATTTTAACCAAAATTACGGTCCCAACTTCCGTGTAACGAATGGAACAGTTCTTCGCAATACAAATTTGAGTCCTGAGCGTCTCAAAGCTCTGGAAGCGGGTATGGAATTTTGGATGTTCAAAGGCAGACTGCAACTAGATGCGTCTGTTTATCAAAATACGAGCGAGGATCAGATTATCTCCAGACCTATTTCCAATGCTAGTGGTTTCTCAAATATCAATGAAAATGGCGGAGAGATCCGTACGCGAGGATTGGAATTGTTGTTGAGTGCAACGCCTGTCAAGACTTCTAACTTTAGATGGAATACTTCGGTAAACTTCAGCACTTTTAGAAGTGTTGTGACAGAATTGCCGCAGGGTATCGATCAGTTTGTAACTGCAACGGCTAACGTTTTTAGCGGTAGTGGTGGATCAAATACTGTTTTCTATATCGCACGAGAAGGCGGGCGAGTAGGCGATATGTATGGTACTGGATTTGTAAAGATTGATGGTCAAACTCTTTATGGTGCAAACGGCCAGCCCGTTCAGGACGGGAATTTGAGACTGTTGGGTAACTACAACCCAGACTTCAGCGTTGGTTTGAACAATCATTTTACGTATAAAGATTTTGATTTTACATTCTTATTCGATTGGAGAAAAGGTGGAACCATCGTTTCCCGCATCAAGGCATTGGGCAGCACGTCTGGTGTTCTCGCAGAAACTCTTGTGGGTCGAGAAGATGGCATTATAGGTCAAGGTGTAACCAACACTGGTACCGCAGAAAACCCGATATATACACCTAACACGACCTCAGTAGGAGCGAGTAGTTTTTACAATAATTTCTTTGACCGTGGGAATGAAGAAAGCTCCTTATACAGCGCAAGCTATGTGAAATTGAGGCAGGTAAGTTTTTACTATACCTTGCCCGCACGTTATGCGAACGCAATGTCCATGGAGAATCTGAAGGTCGGGCTTATAGGCAGCAACCTTCTTCTCTTTACTGAAAACCCACATTTTGACCCAGAATTGAATGCGTTTCAAGAACGCAATATTGTGTATGGTGTAGAAGATTTCTCTTACCCGTCATCACGCAGTTTTGGAATTAGTATCAAATCAAACTTCTAAGAAAATGAAATACACATATATATTATTATGTATCATCGGCGCCCAATTTTTTGCTGGCTGCACCGATGATTTTGAGGAAATCAATGAAAACCCAAATGCTCCTGAACAAGTTAGTCCAGATTTTCTATTGACGAATGTCATTTCTGTACAACTCAATGAGAACACCTACAATCAGGGATTGCGCCTTAATGGCTATCTGGTGCAATATGTCTCCAGCATCGAGTTTGAACGTATTGACCGCTATGAATTAGGCTCCAACAGTGGCTATTGGAATCTAATGTTCAGGTTGCTCAGCGATCTGGATTCCATGAAAGATCTGGAGGGTTATAATGAAGCCTATGATGCAGTAGCAGCAGTTATGCGCAGTTATATCTTTTCACAGTTGACGGATATGTGGTGCGATGTTCCTTACACAGAAGCCATTCAAGCTAAGGAAGGAGTGTTTACACCTAAATATGACCAACAAGAGCAGATTTATACAGATCCACAAACGGGTATCCTTGCGGAATTGGAACGTGCTGCTGGAGTTTTGACTACGACACAATCTACCATTCGCGGTGATGTCATGTTCAACAATAACTTGCAGTTATGGGCGAGACTGGCGAACAGCCTACAGTTACGTTATAGATTACGCATCAGCAAACGGGTTACTGATTTTGCTAAAATCCAGCAACTCGCAGACGGCGGCATGCTTATGCAAAGCAATGCACAAAATGCAGTTCTTCCATATCTAGGCGCAGCACCCAACCAGTTCCCATTGTTTAGCGCGTCGGTTGGGATATACAGAGAGTTGCCGTTGTCCAAGCAATTGGAAACCACGCTCAAGGCTTGGGATGATCCTAGACTTGCGACATTCTTTAAGCCTACCAACAAAAGCCTACAACCTGGCTCTACCGGTCCAGCATTTAAGGGATTGGTCAATGGCCAAAATCGCGAAACAATCGCCGCTGCCGGTACAGACCTTTCTGATATTTCGCAATTGTCTGCGATGTTCCGCGATGTGCCAGATGGTGTTGACGCTCAACTCATGCAGTATAGTGAAGTACAATTTGCACTTGCTGAAGCAGCGCAGCGTGGTTTCATCACCGGCAGTGCCACCGATTATTACCAGGCGGCGATACGTGCGACCTTTGATTATTACAATACTGCTGTTCCTGCAGATTACTTTACTCGTCCAGCCGTTGCCCTAAATGGCACGCAAGAGCAAAATCTGGAAAAGATTCTCACCCAAAAATGGTTCAGTTTGTTCAACGTGGGTCATGAGGCTTGGTTCAACATTCGTCGTACGGGATACCCTGTATTGACTCCTGGGCCAGACAATCTAAATGACGACAGATACCCTTCTAGGTATCTCTATCCTGAATCAGAACAGGCCGTGAATGCTGCAAATTATCAAGAAGCGGTCACACGCATCGGTGGTGATGATATCAATACAAAGTGTTGGTGGGAAAAAAACTAACCTGATTTGAGCAGGTGGAATGATGTTGTTTTCGCTTTCGCGAAAGCGGAAAATTTTAAAAAACTAGTACAAATGATAGGTTTAGTAACTAATAAACGGAAAATGGGACGCTTGCTTCTGTGTGGTATATTTTTATGTCTTGCTAGCTGTGGAAAGGAGAAATCCCAAGATAGTGAAGCTCTGGAAACAGCCTCGTGGGAAGAGATTGTGGAAACAGGGAAGGGTCAAACCGTTAATTTTATGATGTGGCAAGGCAGCCCGGTGATCAATGATTATATCAATAATTATGTAGTACCTACAGTAAAAGAAAAATACGGTATCACGTTAAAGATAAGCGGCGGCCAAGGTCCAGAAATTGTACAGCTTGCCATGGGCGAGATGCAGGCAGGTATCGATCGCGGCCAGGTGGACATGGTGTGGATCAATGGTGAAACTTTTTTCCAGTTGACCAGTATTGATGCGCTTTACGGTCCTTTTGTTGAACGATTGCCTAATTCCCAGTATGTCAATTTTGAGGATCGCTACATCAGTACCGATTTCCAGCAGGAAATAGGTGGGATGGAAGCACCGTGGAGCATGAGCCAGTTTGCCTTTGTGTATGACAGTGAGAAAGTAGACAATCCACCAATGACGCTGCCGGAACTTGACAGGTATCTCAAGGAAAATCCTGGTACGTTCACAATTTCCAATGACTTTACTGGTATGACACTACTCAAAAGTTTCTTGGCAGAATTAGGCGGTAGTCCGACCAGTCTAGACGGCGAATTTGATGAAGAAAAATACAACCGTTTGTCAAGTGAATTGTGGCAATGGATCAATGACCGCAAGAAGTATTTCTGGAAACAGGGCAGTACGTTTCCTAAAGAGCAATCGATAATGAGTCAATTGTTTGCTAACGGTGAATTGCACATGACTGCTGGTTTTAGCGAGGGTGGTATTGAGGAGCGTGTGCGTAGTGGCTTGTATCCTAAATCTACCAAAGCCTATGCATGGAAAAATGGTTCCATCAAAAATGCCAACTACCTAGGTATCTTGAAGAATGCGCCGCAAAAGCCAGCAGCGATGCAGGTTATCAATTTTTTGATGTCACCGGAAGCGCAACTTAAAAAGAACGATCCTAACGGGATGGATTCTAATACCATTCTTGACGTTGAAAAACTTCCAGAGGAATGGCAACAACGATTTGCAGATGCACCGAAACGTGAATACGGAACAACCTTAAAGGCGTTGGAAAAAAGCACCATTGCAGAACCTGCTCCTGAATATATGATACGCATGTACGATGATTTTAGAACCCAAGTGATTGAAAAGTAGCTGGCGAAACATATCGCTGGTATTTTTTATACTCATAGGTGTAGTGCCATTTTTGGCAGCATTTATCTATGCATTGCTGTATAGTTTTG
>JBBSPH010000121.1:0-7233 GCA_038258985.1 Flavobacteriales bacterium | reverse complement strand
TCGCGAAAGCGAACTCCTTAAAATCCTTATGGTTTTAAAACCCAAGTATCCTTAGACCCACCGCCTTGGGAGGAATTAACGATTAAGTTTCCTTTTTGCAGTGCAACCCTAGTCAAACCACCTTTTAAGACAAACTCCTTATCCTTGCCCAGAATCGTGTAAGTACGCAGATCAACATGGCGCGGTTCAAAGGAATTTGCGTCCTCGATGTAGGTCGCATGAACGGACAGCGACATGATGGGCTGCGCGATGTACTTGCGCGGGCTCGCCTGAATGGTTTTTTTCACTTCCTCAATTTCCACCTTGTTAAGCCGATTGCCGATGGAAATACCGTAACCGCCAGCCTCATCCACCGGTTTGATGACCAACTGATGGATATTCTCCAGCACGTATTTCAACTCGTCTGGACGGCTGCAATGGTAGGTATGGACATTGTTTAGGATAGGTTCCTCATTCAAATAATACTTGATGATCTGCGGCATATAGGTATACACAGCCTTATCGTCTGCAACGCCCGTTCCTGGCGCGTTGACTAGCGTGACATTCCCCTTGCGATAGGCAGAAAACAATCCGGGAACGCCCAGCGTAGAATCAGGTTTGAACTCCAGCGGGTCGATAAACTGGTCGTCAATCCTTCTATAAATGACATCCACACGTACTGGACCATTGATCGTCTGCATATAAACAAAGTCGTTCTCTACAAACAGATCGCGGCCTTCCACGAGTTCAACTCCCATAGCCTTGGCCAGATAGGAATGTTCGTAGTAGGCAGAGTTGTAAATCCCTGGTGTAATCACCACACAATTGGGTTGGTCCACGCCCAGCGGTTTTACCGTTTCCATTATCTCTAAAAGATTCTGCGCATAATCTGTCACCGTGAATGTCTGGTATTCATCAAAAACGCCGAATAACGCTTTCTTTAGAGCCGTCCTGTTACAGATGACATAGCTTACACCTGATGGACACCTGATATTATCCTCGAGAACGTAATACTCGCCATCGCTGTGCTTGATCAAATCGGTTCCCGAAATGTGGTTGTATATCCCGCCTGGTGGCTCAATGCCGTTCATTTGGCTTAAATAATTGGTGCTCGAACTGATCAATTCTAGGGGAACTATTCCCGCCTTAATAATTTTCTTGTCGTGATAGACATCGTGCAGAAAGTGATTCAAAGCCTTACTGCGCTGTAGGACACCGCGTTCGATATGATTCCATTCCGCAGCGTCTATGATTCGCGGGAAAAGGTCGAAGGGAAAGATTTTCTCCTTGGTTTCCTTCTCACCGTATACTTGAAATGTGATACCCTGGTTGAAAAAAGAAGATTTTGCCTTGTTGTTCAAGGCGGCAAAATCATCCACCGAGTGCTCGCTATAAATATCAAAAAGCTTTTGGTACACTTCCTTAACGTTTCCTTCAGCATTGAAAATCTCATCAAACAAGGCAGGATTGCGCTCATAAGTCGAGAATATGGGGTGGTTGGATTGGATCATTAGCAGTATTTTAGTTAAAATACTACATTAAACTTACCAATTCAGGTAATGTATACTTAAAATATCCGTGTAAATGGATAATCGGTGCGTTTTATCTTTTAAGGTAAGTTTGGATTATTGAATCCTTAAAAACGAATTAATATTTTTGCTGATTTCTTAATTATCTTGAGGGCTTTTCGATGGGAGAAAATGTTTAGGTTGTAAAAAGAAATAAGCGCAAACCTAAGTTTGCGCTTATTGAATAGAAATTCAAATCATAGGGATTTGATCTTGCAGACCGTCTACATATTACGTCTATATTGTCCACCTACTTCAAACAACGCCTCTGTGATCTGACCTAGCGTACATACTTTGGTAGCTTCCATCAAGTGTTCAAAGATATTTCCTTGCTCCACCGCTGCTTTTTGAATGGCGTCAATTTGTTGCTGTGACGCTTTCGCGAAAGCGGAATGCAAATTATCCTTTGTTGCAATCTGAGCCTGTTTCTCTTCTTCGGTTGCTCTAATTACTTCTGCTGGTAGAACCGTTGGGCTTCCTTTAGAACTTAAGAAGGTGTTCACTCCTATAATTGGGAATTCACCGGTATGCTTCAACATCTCGTAGTGCATGGATTCTTCTTGAATCTTGCTGCGCTGGTACATAGTTTCCATCGCACCTAGCACGCCGCCACGTTCTGTAATGCGGTCAAATTCTTCTAAAACGGCACTTTCAACGAGGTCTGTGAGTTCTTCAATAATGAAGGCTCCTTGGATAGGGTTTTCATTTTTGGCAAGTCCTAATTCCTTATTGATGATCAATTGAATCGCCATGGCACGTCTCACAGATTCTTCCGTAGGTGTTGTTATAGCTTCATCATACGCATTGGTATGCAAGGAATTACAGTTATCATTTATTGCGTATAATGCCTGCAGCGTAGTCCTGATATCATTAAAATCAATCTCCTGAGCGTGAAGGGAACGACCACTGGTTTGAATGTGGTATTTCAACATCTGGGCGCGATCATTTGCGCCGTACTTATTTTTCATAGCCTTAGACCAGATTTTTCTAGCCACTCTACCGATCACTGAATATTCTGGATCAACACCATTAGAGAAGAAGAAACTCAAATTGGGACCGAACTTATTGATATCCATTCCACGGCTCAAGTAATATTCTACATAAGTGAATCCGTTAGCTAGTGTAAACGCTAACTGTGTAATTGGGTTTGCTCCAGCCTCCGCAATGTGATATCCTGAAATAGAAACGCTATAGAAATTGCGTACTTTCTCTTCAATAAAATATTGCTGTACATCACCCATCAATCGCAGGGCAAATTCGGTAGAGAAAATACAGGTGTTTTGAGCTTGATCTTCTTTTAATATATCTGCTTGCACAGTACCGCGCACTTGCGCTAGGGTTTCTGCTTTAATTCGGGCATAATCTGCTGGTTCTAATATTTGATCTCCAGTTAAACCTAAAAGCATCAAGCCTAGACCATCATTACCTTCTGGTAATTTTGACCGATCCACTTGACCATTTTTAGAGATCACCTTATTACCATCTGCATTTAAGTAAGACGGTCTTGCGAGATTGTGATCATCATAAACAGCTTTTAATTTTGCCTCTACCTTATCACCCAACTCATTTTCCATAATGAATCGCTCACAATTTTGATCGATAGCCGCGTTCATGAAGAATCCCAATAGCATAGGTGCCGGTCCATTGATCGTCATGGAAACAGATGTCATCGCATGCGACAAATCAAAACCAGAGTATAATTTTTTCGCATCATCGAGACAGCAAATGCTTACTCCTGCATTTCCAATTTTTCCATAAATATCTGGACGCAATCCTGGATCATTACCATATAAGGTCACACTATCAAAAGCCGTGCTTAAGCGTTTTGCTGGCATTCCCAAACTCACATAATGGAAACGCTTGTTCGTACGTTCTGGTCCACCTTCACCAGCAAACATTCTGGTAGGATCTTCACCAGTTCTTTTAAACGGATACAATCCTGCGGTATACGGAAACTCACCTGGAACGTTTTCTTGCAAACACCATTTTAAAATATCACCCCAAGCGCTGTATTTAGGAAGTGCCACCTTAGGAATCATCTTATGTGATAAGGATTCGGTATGCGTTTCGATCTTAATGACCTTATCACGAACCTGAAATTCGTAAATAGGTTGCTTGTATTTATTGACCTTTTCTGCCCAACTGTGAATGATTTCCCAGTTGTAAGGATCTAGATCTTTTAGTGTTTTATTGAACTGGGCGATGAGTAAATCGATGAACTCCTTATCATCTGCTTTTATTTGATTTACAATCTCGTCCTCATCGAGTCCTTTATCGGTGAGAAAACGATCTGCTCTAATCTCTGTATCTTCTTTTTTCTTAGATATGACGCCATGATCTGGCTGCGGGTCTAAATTACCAACAGTCAATATGGTTTTATAAATCCCGAATAGCTTCTGCGCTACATCAGACTGCACCGTTGCGGTATTATCATACGCTCGGTTACTTTCAGCAATTTCACTCAGGTAACGCGTGCGTGCTGGTGGAATCACAAATATCTTTTCGCTTTGTTCTGTATTTAATGCATTCGTGGAGCTGAAATCGACTTTCGTTTTCTCTGTCATCTCATTCATCAATGCCTCATACAAGGCATTCATTCCTGGATCGTTGAATTGGCTCGCGATAGTACCGTAAACTGGCAAAGTTTCTGGATCCGCTTCCCATAAATTATGGTTGCGTTGGTATTGTTTTTTTACATCTCTCAATGCGTCTAGCGATCCACGCTTGTCAAATTTATTAATCGCCACTACATCAGCAAAATCGAGCATATCAATTTTTTCTAGCTGAGTAGCAGCACCAAATTCCGGTGTCATTACGTATAAAGAAACATCGCTGTGCTCTAGAATTTCTGTATCACTTTGACCTATCCCACTAGTTTCTAGAATAATCAAATCATAGTCTGCCGCCTTTAAAACATCCACGGCTTCTTGAACATGTTTAGAAAGCGCAAGATTGGATTGTCTGGTGGCTAATGATCGCATATAAACGCGGTCATTATTGATAGCATTCATGCGTATTCTGTCTCCCAGTAATGCGCCACCTGTCTTACGTTTGGACGGATCAACGGAGATGACTCCAATGTTTTTTTCTGGAAAATCTACCAAAAACCTGCGGATCAATTCATCTACTAAGGATGATTTTCCAGAACCACCAGTTCCAGTAATTCCCAGTACAGGTGCCTGTTTCTCTGTTTTATCTACTTCTGCAAAATGCTTTTCGAAGTCTTCGTGACGATTTTCTGCCAGAGAGATCAATCGAGCTATTGTCGGTACATGGTTTTGCAATAATTCTCCGTTCAATTTCGCTTTCGCGAAAGCGGGAACCTCCGTATCACATCGCTCCACAAGATCATTGATCATTCCTTGAAGCCCCATGGAGCGTCCATCATCTGGCGAATAAATGCGCGTGATGCCATAATCCATCAATTCCTGGATTTCAGAAGGTAAAATTACGCCGCCACCACCGCCGAAAATCTTGATATGCCCAGCACCTTTTTCTACCAAAAGGTCGCGCATGTACTTAAAATACTCTGTGTGCCCACCTTGATAAGAGGTCAATGCAATACCATTAGCATCTTCTTGAATGGCTGTGTTTACAACCTCTTCCACACTTCGATCATGCCCTAAATGAATTACTTCACACCCGGTGGACTGGATGATGCGTCGCATAATATTGATGGCAGCATCATGCCCGTCAAATAAACTGGCGGCAGTAACGATTCTTACTTTATTTTTGGGGATGTATGGGGTCTGATCTTGCATTATGATATTGTCAATTAATATGCTGCAAAATTACGAAAACGATAGCGTTCGTTTGCCAATGGTGATTTAAACTTCGCTTTAAGGCCTTATAATTTTTATTGCTCCTGTACCGCTTATCTGGTCTAGAAATACTGTCATTATCTTTTAGCCGCTTGTATCTTTGTCAAATAGCTACAAATTTAAAACTTGAAAAACTCCAGACGATTTGCTAGAATAGGTATTGCTACTAAAGGAATTGTATTTTTCCTCATAGGATTTATGGCTTTTATCACAGCTTTCAATCTGACCTATGCACTTAAGAATGAGAAGGAAGTAATTGAGTGGATCTACGGGCTTTCTTTGGGTTGGTTTTTACTTCTCGGAGTTACTATTGGTTTAATAGGCTACATTTTTTCAAGATTTTATCTAACGTTTAATAATCAGGATTACGATGGCTCTAACGACAAACCAAAATTTAGAAGAGCAGCCTATTTAATTAATGGATTAGGGTATTGCCTATTGCTATTTACCTGCGTAAAAATACTTCTCGATGCTCAAAGTGATGGAAACTCACAGTTTAAGATAATAGTCCTACAATCCATTTGGGGAAAGATCATTGTTTTTGTGATCGCACTTGGCTTAGCTGTAAGTGCAGTTAACGAATGGTGGATTTCATTTTCAAGTATGATGGATAAAATGACTAACGATGACGATTTAACAGCACGCCAATACAAAGGCTTGATGTTACTCGGTCGTTTTGGTAGATTTAGCCGCGGGATTGTGTTTGGAGTATTCGCCTACGTACTGGCACGATCTGCTTATTACGACATGGAAAATCTTCCCAAGGGTGCAGACGCAGCTTTTGCATTTATCAGCGCTACAATTGGTGCATATTTTATGGCTTTAGTTGCCTTTGGTGTCATGTGTTATGGATTGTTTCTAATCCTGAGCGGGAAGCATAGGAACATTCCTATCGATTAGGAAGATTACGGAACGTTTGAGCTTCAGGTTACTATAATTGACCTATTAATCTCCATCCCTTTTTTCTATCTTCACGGTCTATGAAGAAATACATTTTCAGCCTTTTACTGTGCGGTCTAATCACGCCCCCAACAACGGCACAAGAAAACCGATTAGGCAATTCTCCCACCAGCAGTTCAGAGATTTATCATAAGATAGAGAAATTAGGTTTTTTGGGTTCTGCCCTATTTATCGCAGCGCATCCAGACGATGAAAACACAAAACTCATCGGCTGGTTAGACAATCAGATAATGGCGCGAACTGCCTATTTATCGCTGACGCGTGGCGACGGTGGGCAGAATTTAATCGGACCAGAATTGCGCGAACAATTAGGAATGATTCGCACTCAGGAATTGCTGGAAGCGCGAAATATCGATGGCGGCGAGCAATTTTTTACCCGGGCAAACGATTTTGGGTATTCTAAAGATCCTGAAGAAACCCTTGAGATCTGGGACAGGAATCAAGTACTTTCTGATGTTGTTCAAATCATACGCAAGTTTCAGCCTGATATTATTATCAATCGTTTTGACCATCGAACTGCCGGTGAGACCCACGGCCACCATACCAGCAGCGCAATCTTGAGCGTGGAGGCATTTGACTTGGTAAATGATGCTACAGCGTTTCCTGCACAGTTAAAATATGTAGATACCTGGAAACCAGAGCGGTTATTTTTCAATACCAGCTGGTGGTTTTACGGCAGCGAGGACGCTTTCGCGAAAGCAGATAAAACCAATCTACTTGAACTCGAGGATGGCAATTACCTAACCTACAGCGGCCGGTCCATAGGTGAGATCGCCGCGCTGAGCCGAAGCCGACACCAATCCCAGGGATTTGGATCCAGCGGTTCAAGAGGCACATCCACAGAATACCTAGAATTTTTGAAAGGCTCCTTCCCTACCGATAAGTCAGATCCTTTTTCTGGCATC
>JBBSPH010000120.1:0-7269 GCA_038258985.1 Flavobacteriales bacterium | reverse complement strand
TTGTAGTGCAGGAAATTGTTTTAGACAACAATTTTAGTGTTATTGGTTGTGCTGGCGTTTGGTCCGCTTTCGCGAAAGCGGAACGTCACACAGGTAAAAAACTCATTTCCAGCAGTGTTATGAGACAAGAAAATTTTAAGGATTGTTGTTCAATGCACTACTTGACACGTAAATAGGCTATTTTTAAATCAAAATTCTTCCTATGAAAAATGCACTAAGCGCGATCATATTCGGTGTTGCAATAGTTATCTCCGCGGCGTTTCTGGGCAACGCCTTTATGAACCGCAACAAAAAACAGGGCACCATTGAGGTTACTGGTCTTGGAAGTCAGGATTTTGTGTCAGATTTGATTGTATGGGAAGGGAGTTTTAGTGCCAGTAGTCCAGTGCTGAGTGATGCCTATGCTGAGATTGCCCGTAATAAAAAAACAGTAGAGGATTATTTGATCGCCAAGGGGCTTGATGCCTCCACACTAGTTTTCAGCGCGGTGAATACTTCTAAAAACACCTCGCCCATCTATGGCGCAAACGGGAATTATCAGGGAGAGAATTTCAAGGGCTACGACCTCTCACAAACGATAAGCGTGCAATCCAACGAGGTGGAGAAAATCGAGAAGATATCGCGGGAAGTTACAGAATTACTCAACCAGGGAGTTCAATTCTATTCTCAATCACCGCGCTATTACTATACTAAACTTGCCGATTTAAAAATCGAGATGATCTCTAAAGCGACGGAAGATGCAAGGATACGCGCAGAGCAAATCGCGCAAAATTCTGGCGGCGGACTGGGTGACTTGATTTCTGCAGATATGGGCGTCTTTCAAATCACGGGTCAAAACAGCGCAGAAGATTACAGCTGGGGCGGCACCTATAATACCTCATCTAAAGAGAAAACAGCGTCCATCACGATGAATCTTATTTATGAGACGGAATAACTTAAGGAGTCCGCTTTCGCGAAAGCGGAATAATTTCTAAACTATCTCCTTGAATGAAAGCTTTGTGGCAGTAATTAAACCTCAGCATCCAACAGATCTGTAGCGATGTGGTAGCGTGGATCTTCTATGCTGCTTTCAATAATGGTGTCAAATTCTGGGTTGTTGCGCATCAACAGTTCTTTACACTCAGGACTTAAGTGCGTTAACTTAATTTGCTTTCCTAAATCTAGGTATTTATTGGCCACTCCTCGCAAGGCCTCAATACCAGAATGGTCTTGAACGCGTGCTTCTATGAAATCAATTTCGATTTTATCAGGATCGTTTTTAGGATCAAACTTCTTATTAAAATCAGTAACAGAACCGAAGAATAAAGGTCCCCAGATCTCATAAACTTTAGTTCCATCCTCTTTTATGCTCTTGCGCGCTCTAATTCGTTTGGCGCTTTCCCAAGCAAATACGAGCGCAGAAATAATAACCCCCACAAATACGGCAATAGCTAGATCATAAACCACGGTAACTACCGAAACAATAATTAAAACAACCGCGTCTGACATTGGGATTTTGCGCAAAATCCTAAAACTGGACCACGCAAATGTTTCAATGACCATCATAAACATCACACCAATCAAAGCTGCAATAGGAACTTGCTCAATAAGTTTATCAGTAAATAGTAAAAAAACCAATAAGGTGACTGACATCATTACACCAGACAATCGTCCACGACCACCCGCATTGATATTAATAACGGTCTGGCCTATCATTCCACAACCTCCTGTTCCACCAAATAAACCACTAACAATGTTACCGGCACCTTGAGCAACGCACTCACGATTCCCACTACCTCTTGTTTCTGTTAATTCATCCACCAGGTTCATCGTCATCAAAGACTCTATAAGTCCCACTGCCGCAGCTAGAAAGGCATATGGTAATATGAACTGGAACGTTTCAAAACCTATAGGTAGGTTTTGCCACAACTCTAGGTTCGGAGATGGGATTTCTCCCTTAAGTCCAGTTCCTCCACCTTCAATTATATAAGAGCCTACCGTACTTACGTCCATACCGCTAAAAACAACCACAGCTGTGGTTACCAATATTGCAGTAAGTGCTGCAGGGATTTTTTTAGTCAGTTTAGGCAATAGCCAGATGATTCCCATGGTCATAGCAACTAATCCTATCATAATCCATAGCTCTGTGCCTTGCATGTAGGTACTCACATATTTCTTCACACCATCTGCTCCAATAAATAGATTTTTGTGAGAAAACATTTCTACCTGAGCTAAGAAGATCACAACAGCTAATCCGTTTACAAATCCCATCATCACGGGATGCGGAATCAATCGTACAAATTTTCCTATTTTGAATACACCAGCTAGAATTTGAATCAATCCCATTAGAATTACAGCTCCAAAAAGATAATACAGCCCCATATTCTCCACAGGGTTTTCCATTAACATTCCCTTCTCATGACCTTTAATGATAAGGTCTACAAATATTACAGCAACTGCTCCTGCCGCACCAGATATTAAACCCGGTCGACCTCCGAAAAGCGCCGTAATTAATCCGATGATAAAAGCACCAGAAAGAGCAACTAACGGATCAATTCCTGCCACAAATGCAAATGCAACTACCTCTGGTATCATAGCCAAGGATACCGTAATACCTGCCAAAATATCATTTTTAGGATTACTTGTAAAGTTGCTGAAAAGTTTCATGAATCAATTTTTTAACTAAAAATTTGAGCGTGCAAAGATAGTTGATTAAAAGGATTACTAATTTTGAAGATACAAGGCAATACTAGTTGAAACTCAAACTTCTAAACGCCATTACTTATTTCAAATCAATTGAAAAACACCAGTTCCTTTTATTACGTCAAGGCAAGAATAGATCAAATTCAGGAAGCACTGAATTTATTAAAATTAGCGGCTTTACGTCTTCAATCTGAGCAAATACCACAATGGCGTTACTGGCTAGACCCACCGCAAGAGCGACTGGAATGGCTTAAACAGGGATTTGAGAATGGTGAGTATTATTTCTTGGAAAACGAGTCAACAATTATTGCGATGTATCGACTTATGGAGGTCGATTTAAAATATTGGGGAGAACAAAGCGATAGCGCCTATTATATCCATTCGCTAGTAGTACATCCAGACTATAAGGGTCAGCAAATTGGCGCTCAAATCATAGAAACTATTCAAGGGCTAGCTAAAGTTAACAAGAAAGAGTTCCTTAGGTTGGACTGCGACTCTGCAAATCCCGCCTTGTGCGACTATTATAGGAATTTAGGATTTCAAGAAGCAGGCTTGATAGAATTGGAATTATCCGTAAACATGAAATTCCAATGGCCCGTATAAATGTTTTGTGATGAAAATTAATCTCGCTTTCAAGTAGTTCATGACGACGAAATTCACACTGAGCTTGTCGAGGTGCGAAAGCTAAAATCCTCGAATCAGTCCATTCCTTAAAATAAAAAGGTGGCTTGAAGCCACCTTTTTAGGTTGTAACAATTTTAGAAACCTTATTAGCTAGAACTCGTATTGCGACTCCTACTTTGATTCCTGTTGTTAGATTTGGGTTTGCTGCTAGATGGTCTGGAATTGCGATTACCTCCACCACCTCCACGACCGCGGTTGCCACCTTGTTTCTTAAGGCTAGGCTCTGCAGCATCCTCCATCTTAAATTCAAATGGATGGTTGTCAACAGTTGGGATTTTAGTTTGTATGAGTTTCTCGATATCCTTAAGAAACGGACGTTCCTCCAACATACAAAAACTAACGGCGAGTCCGCTTGCTCCCGCTCTACCGGTACGACCTATACGGTGTACGTAGGATTCTGCAACATTGGGAAGATCGTAGTTGATCACGTAGGAAAGCTCGTCAATATCAATGCCTCGCGCAGCAATATCTGTTGCGACCAGTGCCTGTAGTTTACCATCTTTGAAATCCCCCAAGGCCTTCTGGCGTGCCGTCTGAGACTTATTACCATGAATAGCGGCACTGTTGATACCTGCCTTTTCTAGGTCTTTTACAATCTTGTTGGCCCCATGTTTTGTCCTTGAAAAAACAATGGTAGAATCATTCAAGTCTGTAGTTAGAAGGTGAACCAAAAGATCTGTTTTATGCTTCTTGTTGACGTGATAAATGCGCTGCTCAACCTTTTCTGCCGTAGTTTTTTCCGGCTCGATGGTTACACGTTCAAAATCTCCTAGTATTTGCTTGGATAATTCAACGATCGCCTTAGGCATGGTTGCACTGAAAAATAGTGACTGGCGCTGCTTAGGAAGCAATTTCAACAGTTTCTTAATGTCATGGATAAAGCCCATGTCCAGCATCTGGTCTGCTTCATCCAATACGAAATATTCTATATCAGATAACGAGATATACTTCTGGCTTATTAGATCCAGCAATCTTCCCGGTGTAGCGACTAACACATCAACGCCCTGGTGAAGACGGTAGACTTGTTTGGTTTGCTTTACACCACCGTAAATCACGGTGTTTTTGATGTTGGTATATTTCGCGTAAGCGGTAAAATTCTCATCGATTTGTATCGCCAGTTCGCGTGTAGGTGTTACCACAAGCGCGCGAACGCGACGTTTGTTTCTAGGCCCCTCACCCTCCAGCAGTTGCTGTAGAATGGGAATTGAAAAAGCAGCTGTCTTCCCGGTGCCTGTTTGGGCAACACCCAATAGGTCTTTGCCTTTTAATAAAACGGGAATGGATTGTGCTTGTATTGGTGTTGGATTCTCGTAACCTTGGTCCTGCAAAGCTTTCAGGATGGACTCGTCGAGCCCCAATTCTTTAAATGTCATGTAGTTAATTAAGCGGCAAAGGTACGGTAATTAACTGGTGAAGTCCATTACATGCACAAGGATTAATAACAGGTTATCAGTGAGATTCAGGCTGATGAATTTGCTTATCAATCAGAAAATTGACCAAGCAAAATGATATTTGAGTAAACACTGCAAATTCAATTTTAAAAAACGAAGATCCCATTCCAAATTGCTGAAATGGGATCTTGTATGCCTAAGGTGAAATTTACTAGGCCTTGCTTCCTAACAACAACAATTCGTTGCAAATCACCTCAGTTGTATAGCGCTTGTTGCCTTCCTTATCCTCCCAGGAACGGGTAGTCAACTTGCCTTCTACACCTACTTGTTTTCCTTTAGTAACATATTTTTCAATGATCTCTGCAGTTTTGTTCCACGCTACCACTTGGTGCCACTGTGTATCAGATACCTGTTCGCCCTGCTTATTCTTGTAGCGGTCAGTTGTGGCGATAGAGAACTTGGCAATTTTTTTACCGTCTGTTAGATTGACGATTTCTGGGTCTGCTCCTAGGTGACCGATTAGCTGTACTTTGTTGTTTAATGTGCTCATGATAAATTTGTTTGTATGGTTTATAAAAGATGTGTCATCGTTTGTTTCTGGATGACGGTGCAAATATGTGACGACTTCCAAATCGATAAATCATATTAATCGTTTGCTTACGTTTATTGTCGTTTGTAAACGGTTATATCGCTTCTATTACCTGTTAACATTGAAAAAACCAGTTTAGTCTAGAAGCAGATTTATGGTTCTGAAAAAAGTAGGCTCATGATTTGGCATTTTGATAAGGTCATAAAAAGATTCGTTATCATTTTAAGGTTGATCAAAGTTTCGCTTTCGCGAAAGCGAACTTACCTCCTGCTCGTCCGTTTTTTTAAATCATATTATTCATCAACCTACTTTATTGAGTTTCAAAATCCTATGCTGTAAATGGACTTTATTCAATTAAATTGCAGGATGAAACAAATCCTATCTGAAGTAGCTTATATATCTCTAGGCGTATTGCTTGCCAGCGTGGGTTTGAAGATGTTCCTTCTGCCCAACGGGTTTTTAGATGGTGGAGTAACCGGCATCGCCATTTTACTAAGCGAGCTAATGGGTTGGGATATTTCTGTATTATTATTAGTAGTAAGTATCCCTTTCCTTGTTCTAGCCTGGTTTTACTTATCGCGCAGGATTGTCTACAAGTCTATTGTATCTATTCTAGCGCTTGCTGTTATTATTCACTTTGAGAACTTTACTATTGTGACCGAGGATAAGTTGCTCATCGCAATTTTTGGCGGTCTGTTTCTAGGATCTGGAATCGGGCTTACCATTAAAAACGGCGCGGTCCTCGATGGCTCTGAGATACTTGGGATTTTTATAAATGAGCGTCTGGGCGTGGATATAGGAAAGGTAGTTTTGGTTTTTAATGCGGTGCTGTTTAGCGCAACAGCACTTTTATTGTCTTTGGAAATTGCCATGTATTCGATTCTCACCTTCATCATCACCGCCAAAGTTATCGATTTGATGATCAAAGGTTTTGAGGATTACGTAGGTCTTATGATCGTCTCAGAAAAATTCTTTCAAATCAATGAAGAATTGATCAATGAGATATCCACGGGCACAACTATTTACAAAGGATCTGGTGGTTACGGTAAAAAGGGCGTGCAGTCTGACCGAGAGATCATCCACACGGTGATCAATAGGATTGACATCAAGCGCACCTATGACCTTATCGAGAATATAGACCCAGATGCATTTATTATTGAGTTTGATGTCAACTCCATCAAGGGCGGAGTTTATGCCAGTTATGCCGCTAAGGATTTTGTCAAAAAACTGGCGAAAACTTAAAAAGTATAACTATTTGTTTCAAAAGGAGTCTGTATCATGTTTCTAGCTATCGTTACAAATATGCTCAAACGAGCTAAAAGTTTAAAATCATGAGAACCCAATTTCAGTTACTGATTTTTGTTTTGTTCAGTTTACCATTTGTACTTATAGCGCAAAAGGCTACTTACCAGCCTGTGCAATTTCCAGATGGCTATACCGCCCAACTTGATGTGATCTATACCCAGGTAAATGGCTGGAACGGTCGGGTGGATGTTTACACAAATTCCGAAGCAGAGAAACCAACTCCGGTTGTGCTCAATATTCATGGTGGTGGCTGGAATCATGGTGAGAAAGAATCGCAGACTGGTTATGGCTCATTTTTCAAAAACGGCTATGCGGTGGCCAATGTGGAATACCGCCTAATAGATGTGGCGTCAGCTCCCGCAGCGATTCAGGATGTCAGATGCGCCCTCATCTATCTACACAAAAATGCTCAACAATTGAATATCGATACCACTAAGATTGTCGTTATGGGTGGATCTTCTGGTGGGCACCTTGCGCTTATGGCTGGATTACTGGCAAATAACAAGCAATTTGATTCCAATTGCGCCTATGCTGGTGAGATCAAAGTGGCAGCTATTTATAATAAATATGGTCCTACCGATCTGACACAACTACGGGACTGGGGATCTGCTAAACGAT
>JBBSPH010000119.1:0-7356 GCA_038258985.1 Flavobacteriales bacterium | reverse complement strand
GATTTGTGTTCCTTTTGCTTAGCAACGGGAATAGCATTTCCTATACGGACGATAATCGTGCGCCGCTTTTGAGTAAGCACTTCCGAAGGTAATTTGGCCGTACGGAACGTGTCTGAAATTTTCGCCAGTCTGTAAAAAAGTTTACTATTCTTAGCATGGAAATAGATAGGGATTACTGGCTGCTCTGCGCGCTGTATCAATTTCATGGCAGATTTCTCCCAGCTTTTATCCATGACTAGCTTTCCATCCCGGTAGGTAGACACCTCTCCAGCGGGAAAAATGCCCAGCGGTAAATCGTTTTTCAAATGCCGCATCGCCTGCATAAATCCTCTGGTAGATGATTGTGCGTCTTTGTGATCTTCAAATGGATTTACCGGCAGGATATAGGGCTTTAAAGGCTCTATACGGTGGAGTAAAAAATTAGCAATGATCTTGAAATCTGGACGGCGGTCGACCAAGAGCTTCAGCAATAATATCCCATCGACACCGCCCAAAGGGTGATTGGATATGGTTATAAAACCTCCGGTTTTGGGAATGCGTCGCAATTCGTCCTCTGGAATCTCAAATTGGATTTGTAAGTCGTCCAGAATGGCATCTAGGAATACAATGCCTTCCTTATGCTTATTGCGGTTGTAGATCTTGTTGATTTTGGATATGCGCAATAGCTTCATGAGCGTCCAGCCACCCAGCCTTCCCAACAGTCCATACTGGTCAATATGGATTGCTTTAGCTACTTCATTTGCATTAACCAGACTCATAAATTATTTCTACGGTATCCCACAAATATAAGACATCAATTCAGGATCATTCCTGTACGATTAATTGCAGGGTTTCCTGCGTACGCTGCTTCAAGAGGACGTTTTTTCCCTGCTCCATTTCTTCAATGCTATCACCCTCGTAATGGCGTACGGTGTATAAAGAAACTCCGGCAACGTGACTCACCTTAAATTTTTCTACCAATCCCTCCAGCAATCCCGCGATGCGGTTGTATTTATCTTCTACACAAATCGAGAAACTGATCGCACTGTTTTGCAACAGTCCCACCTGCATCTTGCTCTCGCTCAATTCATTAAAAATATCTGAAATACTTTTTTCTCCTATAAAGCTAAAATCTCTGGAAGAGATCTTGAGGAAAACCATGTTTTTCCGCACGATAAAACATGGTGTGGTAGGCACAAGAGATTTACTGGAAGTAATTGCAGATCCAGGCTCCAGCGGATTCAAAAATGATTTAACCCGCAATGGGATCTCCTTTTCCTGTAATGGCTGCAGTGTTTTTGGGTGAATGACCGATGCGCCGTAGAAAGCCAACTCAATTGCCTCGTCATACGGTATTTGCTCCAGCAGCACCGTATTGTTGAAAACCCGCGGGTCTGCATTCAGGACTCCGGGAACGTCTTTCCAGATCGCGACCTCGCTAGCGTTAAGGCTGTAAGCAAGGATGGCTGCCGTGTAATCACTCCCTTCCCGACCTAGGGTGGTGGTAAATCCATTCTCGTCAGAACCTATAAAACCTTGGGTGATAAAAAGTTTGTCCGCACAATGTTCCTGTATTTGTTCAACCGTTTTTTCCCAGTCCACGGTGGCGTCACGGTATTTATTGTCGGTCATGATCAATTGTCGGGCATCTTTCCAAATCACGGGAATCCCACTGGCGTCTAGGTAGGCAGCGACGATTTTTGAGGACATCAATTCTCCGTGGCTCACCACCTGGTCGTAGAGAAAACTATAATTGCGGCTCTTGTTGCGCAACAGTTCGCCTTTCAGGGACTCGATGATTGCTTTGAGGTCTTTGGTGATTCCGCTTTCGCGAAAGCGAACTTCTACCTCATCATCATTGCTATCGACAGGCAACATCAATTCTGTTACAATTGCTGCATGTTCCTGATGCAACTGGTCAATCAAGTCCAGATAGGTGTTGTTATTGCTCTCGTAACTTGCAATAACGGCCTCGAGTGCATTGGTCGTTTTACCCATCGCCGAAACCACGATTCCCAAATCGTCGGTTCCCATCGTCTTCAATACCTGCGTCACATTGCGCACTCCCGCTGCATCTTTTACGGATGCTCCTCCAAATTTATATATCCTCATTTTCCTAAATATTCTGCTAATGATGTACCGTCCATTTGTACTAGGTGCCAACCAGGGATAATCGTAGCTCCCGTACTTTCATAAAAGTCGATAGCGCCCTGGTTCCAGTCCAGCACCACCCATTCCACACGACGCACTCTTTGTTCCTGCGCATATTCCAGCACACGATTGTACAAGGCCTTGCCTAATCCCTTGCCACGCATTTTTTGGGTGACGATCAAATCTTCTAAATGAATGGATTTGCCCTTCCACGTAGAAAATCGAGGGTAGCACAAAGCGATTCCCTCGATCTTTCCTTCATATTCTCCTACATAACAGGTAAACAGTGGTGGGTTTGATGACGCATGTTGTCGCAATTCCTCTACGGTTACTTCTACCGCATCTGGTTCTTTTTCAAAAGTGGCGAGTTCCTGAATCAATTCCAGGACGCGTGGATAGTCTTCGTTTTCGGCTGGTCGTATGTGGATCATAGACACAAAGAAAAGTCAAAAAAGGAAGAAGGCATTGCTGGATGGATAAAAAGTAACTTACGATAACGTTATAGTGGCTCCATAAATTTATATTTGTGGCCAACAACATATTTTATGGCACGCATCAACCAATCGCTAGGCGAATTTATCATTGAAAACCAAAACGAATTTGCCTACAGCAGTGGTGAGCTTTCCCGCTTGATCAACTCCATACGACTTGCAGCCAAAATGGTCAACCATGAGGTCAACAAGGCTGGACTGGTAGACATTACAGGAAGCGCGGGAGCGATCAACACTCAGGGTGAAGACCAACAAAAACTGGATGTTTTTGCCAACAACGTTTTTATACAGACGCTTACCAACCGCGAGATCGTTTGCGGTATCGCCAGTGAGGAAAGTGAGGATTTTATCACCATCGCCGGTAGCAACAGTGACCATAAGAACAAATATGTCGTACTCATTGATCCCCTGGACGGTAGTTCAAACATTGACGTAAATGTTTCTGTAGGGACTATTTTCTCTATTTACCGTCGGGTTACACCGTTGGGAACACCGGTGACCGTAGATGACTTTTTACAACCGGGAAACCTACAGGTTGCTGCAGGTTACATTGTTTATGGGACTTCTACCATGTTAGTGTACACCACCGGACACGGTGTGAATGGATTTACGTTGAACCCGGCACTGGGAACGTACTACCTATCCCACCCGAACATGAAATTTCCTGAGGACGGGAACATTTACAGCGTGAATGAGGGAAATTATGTACACTTCCCACAAGGAATCAAGAATTATATCAAATACTGCCAGGAGGAAGAAGGCGATCGTCCGTATACCAGTCGCTACATAGGTAGCCTAGTGAGTGATATTCACCGCAACATGATCAAGGGTGGAATCTACATGTATCCCAAAAGCTCCAAGGCTGCTAAAGGCAAGTTACGCCTGCTCTATGAATGTAACCCGATGGCTTTTATTGTAGAACAAGCCGGTGGTAAGGCCAGTAATGGCGACCAGCGCATCATGGAGATCAAACCAACTGAATTGCACGAGCGCGTACCATTTATTTGTGGAAGTAAGAAAATGGTTGAAAAAGCCGAAGAATTCTACAGAGCAAATCCCAACTAGATCTCAACATCTAGCAAAACAAAAGACCTTCCATTTGGAAGGTCTTTTGTTTTAAGTGATTAGCTGAAACATTCATATCTGAAAAACGGCTTATCTGTTTTTATTCAACAAATGCCTATAATCATCTAGGTTCAAATGACCGTTGAAAATCTCAATGGATCGCTCCACAAGGTATTCCGCATCTGCGTCATTGTAGCCTAGGGCAACAGCATATTTACGCAACAACTTATGCTCGGGCTCATCCATCACGTGATCAGCAAAAACGATCTTAAACAGGTCGTGTAACCACTGGATACGTTCCTCACTCGTGTTGGGTGGTGTTACTGGATAGCTATGTGGGTGATCCAATATCTCCTCATAATCAGCGTCCGAAATATCGAGTACCTGCTTAAATCGTTGTAGTTGAGTCACCTCAACCTCCTTTAATCCAGAGGATTTGGCAAGGGCTACGATGGTAGCGAAATGACTTTTATTTCTGGCGCTTTCTCCAGATTCAAACAATGATGAAAATGACATGGTTCTAGTTTAATTAGGCTACAAATATATACTAATGTACTGGCAGTAGGATGGAACTATTGGAGTTGTTGCAGCATTTCGGTTACCATTTTTTCAAGGTCATAACTAGCTTTCCAGTTCCAATCCTCCCTCGCCGTAACATCGTCAATCGAGCTGGGCCAGCTATCTGCAATCTGCTGGCGGGAATCTGGTTGATAGGTAATGGAAAAATCAGGTAATTCCTTCTTAATGGCTTCTACCAACTGTGCTGGCGTAAAACTCATGCCGCTCAGGTTGTAAGACGATCGCTCCTTAATTTGACTTACGGATGCCTGCATTATTTCAACGGTCGCCCGTATGGCATCGTCCATAAACATCATAGGAAGAGCGGTGTCTTCACTTAAGAACGACTCGTAACTTCCGGTTTTAAGTGCCTCGTGGAAGATTTCTACCGCATAATCTGTGGTACCACCGCCAGGCAAAGTTTTCCAGGAAATAAGTCCGGGATAACGTATGCTGCGCACATCGACTCCATACTTTTTATGGTAATACTCGCACCAGCGCTCGCCGGTTTGTTTGCTTATCCCGTAAACCGTACTGGGCTCCATAATGGTATGTTGTGGCGTATCTGTTTTGGGCGTTGTGGGTCCGAACACGGCTATGCTCGACGGCCAGAAAATCTGGTTTATTTTGACTTCTTTGGCAAGATCCAGTACAATAAAGAGCGAGTTCATGTTCAGTTTCCATGCCTTATCGGGAAATTTCTCTCCAGTAGCACTTAGCATCGCCGCCATTAGATACACCACATCCACCTCATAGTGCAAACAAACATTCTCGACCTGATCCTTGTTCATGGCATCCATGATCTCAAAAGGACCAGACTGCATCAACTCTTCATTTCCTTCTCTAATATCACCGGCGATTACCTGGTCGTTTCCGTGAATTTCCCTCAGGCGCATCGTAAGTTCAGTTCCTATCTGGCCGCAAGCGCCTAAAACGAGGATTTTGGTGGTCATAACTATTCTTTTGCGGCAAAGATACAAGAGCCTTGAGGGATTACCGGTAGTTGGAGAATGCAGAATAATTAAAATGAGTTCGCTTTCGCGAAAGCGAAAACCCTCATCCAGCCTCACATAATACGGTATTTATCAAAAATATGCATGGATTCTATAACACATATTAACGCTCATTTATAATAATTTATGGATTTAACAAATAACGATAGGTATACATTTGGATCCTTAAAACAACTAAATCATGAAAAAGAACCTATTTATTGCGGCATTTGCCGCTACAGCGCTTATCGCCTGTAAAAACGAAGACAAAGAGACCGAAATGATGGACGATACCGCCATGGAAATGGAAATGGACGACATGACAAACACGGAAACTGAAACGATTGCTTACACTAACACGGAAGCAGTAGATTTCCAACGTGACTTTGCAGAGTCCGTAGAGGTAAAGGATAAAAAAACCACCAATGTCAAGGGTTGGACTATTTATACAACCGTAAACGACGACATCAAGATGCTGAGATCTGCAAAGCCTGCAACTAGAATGACTGCAGCCCAGAAGCTAAGAGCAGATTTCAACAGCCTTAAAAATTCTATCCCAGAATACATGAATGTGCGTAGAGTGCGTCGTGCTGTAGACAAGATCGATGTACGAATCGAGGATTTTGAAAACGATGCAGCTGAAAGTGATGTAACTGCAAAAACGTTAGATAAAGATCTAGAAAAAATAGGCGATGCCTATGAAAATCTATCAGAGCAGATTGCAAAAGCTAGGGAGCAATACATCGATAATAAGGAAGATGCCATCGAGGAATACCTTGAGGAAATCAATGATCTTGACAAAGGAAAAACTTATGAGGAGCGTTTGAGAGATGCTCGTGAGGAGTATGACGAAGAAATGGATCAAAAGTAAGATCTAGTAATAATGAGTAACAGAGCATCGCCTACAACGGCGATGCTTTTTTTGTGTAATTTTGAAACGTGCAGTTTAGACCCATCCTTTTTTTATCCATATTCCTGTTATCGCTAGCGGCTTGCAACGAGCAGACACAGGAACAGCCGCAACAGGCACCCGTGAATATCGCAGATGTCAAGTTTGCCGAGACTAAAATCGCTTTAGTAGGTGAGGCTCGACAGGAGGCCAATAATTGGATTGAATATACCAAGTTTGAGACAGCATTAGAGAATTATGACCATAGTGATGTGGCCACCCAACAACTCGCCACCCTTGTTAAAAATATGCGGGAGACCATTCCTGCAAATCTTGATAACCAAGCCATAAAATCTCGGTTGCTTGTCCTTGAAACACGTATTAAATCCTACCAATCATTTTTGAATTACAATTCAAAAACCAAGGAACAATACACCTCCTATTTCAACGCATTTACCACGGCCCTGGATCAATTGAGAGGCCAGCTGAATGAAAAATTGGAGATTGACCGCCAGACGACAGAGTTGATTGAGGAACTAAAGAACGATTTGCGTGATCTTAATGCAAGCCCGACAGATTCGGTAAGCTAATAAACTTCTCTTAAACGCGTAGCGTTTCTCCTACTCACGGGCTAATTTTAGGCAATGAGTCAACCATTACTTCAGTTTACAGAAAACGGTATTTATTGTGACGCCGCAGGTGTTTACCTTGACCCTTGGAAGCCAGTGGATAAGGCATTGATCACGCACGGTCATGCAGATCACAGCCGCTGGGGGCACAAAAAATACATCACGCACCACGATAATGTGCCTATCATTTCGCACCGGTTAGGCGATATAAATGTTTCTGGTATCGCTCACGGCGAAAGCTTGCTCATCAACAACGTCAAATTTTCATTCCATCCTGCGGGACATATACCAGGTTCTTGCCAGATAAGGGTAGAACACAAAGGCGAAGTCTGGGTTTTCACAGGAGATTACAAAACCGAAGATGATGGGATCTCAACGCCCTACGAACCCATCAAGTGCAATACGTTTATTACGGAATGCACCTTCGGACTGCCAGCATTTAAATGGCGACCTCAAAACGAAGTCATGCATGATGTCAATGAATGGTGCGCGCAAAATCATGCCGAAGACAAAATCTCAATCCTATTTGCTTATTCGCTAGGAAAAGCACAACGGTTGATCAAACATTTGGACACCAGCCAGATGAAAATATATTGCCACGG